>JBFXJV010000023.1:0-16504 GCA_050174515.1 Methylocystis sp. | reverse complement strand
GCGCGATCCATTATCTTTCTCGCGTATGGGGTTCTGCTAGCGACGACGCTAAAGAAATATCATCAGGACAAGACCGTATCGCTTTACATTTGTGAAAACGGCTTCATTTCCATCAATCCACCACTCACTAAATTCCGGTTGGGTAGTCTCAGCACACGAACCACACACCCCGTCTATCTCGCGTTGATCCAGAGAATTCTAGACGCGGCAAAGCTTAACGTCCGAATTGAGAACCCCTATCAGTTCATGACGAAGGGGCGAATGCTCGCTCAGTGCGTCGACCAGGGGTTTCTAAAAAAACACGCAGCGAACACGACAAGTTGCGGTCGTTTTGCGCGAAACGGCTTCAAGCACTGCGGGCGGTGTGTGCCCTGCCTTATTAGGCGTAGCGCATTTCATGCGTGGGGGCAGAAGGATAACACGACGTATGTCTTCGACGATTTATCGCGTGACGACCCAAGTTATGCTGGCTATGACGATGTCCGGGCCGCGGGGATCGCTATCGAGAGCGTTGCAGCTGATGGCGTAGCGGCATGGATCGGAAGCAGCCTTTCGTCTCGATTGATTCCGAACTTGGCACCTTACCATGATGTTGTAAAACGTGGGCTCATCGAATTGGAAGCTTTCATGAAAGCGGCTGGGGTCAAGTGATCGATTTTCACTGTCACTTGGATTTGTATTCGGAGCCATTCTCAATTGCCGCCGAGTGCCGCAGTCAGGAACTCTATGTCCTGTCCGTAACAACGACGCCAAGTGCATGGCCAACATCACGCACTTTGTCGAACGGTTCGGACAAGATTCGTGTAGCGCTCGGACTGCATCCCCAGATTGCGCACTTACGCATTTCTGAATTGGAGCTATTCGACGAGTTGCTGCCGTTAACAAAATATGTGGGTGAGATTGGCCTGGATGGCGATCCGCAACTGCGCAAATTTCATGCTGATCAGCTTCGCGCTTTGGAACATATCCTGCGCTCGTGCGCAAAAGCGGGCGGCAAAATTCTTTCCGTCCACAGCAGGCGAGCGACCACCCAAGTTATGGCGCTTCTTGCCGCTTATGTGGATGCAGGCGTTGCTATCCTACATTGGTTTTCTGGGAGCGAACGCGAACTCGACCGGGCGATTGAGCAAGGTTGCTGGTTCAGCGTGGGTACCCTCATGATGCAGACGAAGAAAGGCCGAGCACTTGTTTCACGAATGCCGCGTGATCGGATTTTGACTGAAACGGACGGGCCGTTTGCCCAAAGAGCTGGTGTAGCCCTTTCTCCGTGGGACGTTGTGGAAACCGAGAAGTTGCTTGCGGAGATTTGGCAGGTATCCATTGATGAGTGTCGAAAGACCCTGCTCGGCAATCTCGCGCGCCTGACGCGGTCGGTCATGTGAGCTTGCTGCGAGCGTAATCATCAAACGTGGTACCGAGTGGTCTAATTTAACTCCCCGTTTGACTTACATGGGAAGCAACCCTGATGTCTGCTTGTTCGAATAGTTGATCTGGGTTTGGCAAAAGTAGCGTACGGCTGATGAAAGCGTCGAAGTCGTCGCGCGTTATGATGAAAATGCCAAGGCTTTCGGCCTGCTCCAAATCGAGTTTGACATCATCTTTCAGTTTCGAGGTCACCATCACGGGAAGCACCTTCATCACTGAATAGTTCGAGGCTGTGAGGCTTCGACGCACCGCTTCTGCGCGATCGTGAAGTTTGGAAAGCTTGTTATCGGCGTTCAGTAAACCTGTCGTGCATTCGACTACGCAGTAATTACCTGATGGCGCCGCCGCAATCAGATCGACAGCGTCGGACATATTAGGGGTGTTCAAATGATTGACGCCGAATCCAAGCATCCACAGAAGCCACGCGATAACTGACTCAAACTGCCGTGCATCGCCTTTTCCTTTCACATTCGATAGGAGTTCCTTGAGGGTAGCCAAACCCGGATCGAACGCCTCATATACGGCTCGCCGCGGATTTTGGAATGCATTTGGGTCACCAAACCAAAAATGATTTTGAGCAATACCGCAGTAGCTTACAACGGCGTTGACTACCGCAGCTGGCGGAACGTCGATACGCGCCTCTCCGTGCAAGCCCCTCGAATCCTTTGACCATTTTATCTCGCCATGAGGTATCGAAGCACGGGTGACAATCTCCCCCTTGCTGTTGACGCGATACCCAATCTTCACATTTTCTGTATTGATGCCCGGACCCGCGCGAACATGAATGTGTGCTTTATCCCCATCGACCAAACTCTTCTGAGCATCAACGTACAAAACATTAAATGCCGCCACTTCAACGTTGTTAGTTGGGCCTGACAAAGGCCCCAAACCGTGGGCCAGCATCAAATCTTGAAGGCCATCATAAGGCGTGTCAGAAGCCTTGATTTCCCAATCGAAGTCAGGCTGCTGAATCTGAACCATCTCCTTACCAAGGATTTTCAAAACGCTTATTCGACTCTGGGTGAGCAAGCCATCGGGATGAAAGGGCGTGTATGTCGTACCATATTGATCGGCGTTGTTACCCGGAAAGGATAATACTCGGTCGGGTGTGCGCAATTCTCCGGAAAGGAGCTGCTCGACGAATTGGCGGCAATCACATCCAAGGTCAGACAACCTGTATCGACCGGCTCGAACATTCTCTGAGTTGAAGACTGAAAGCGGAGCTTCCGAATCATTCGCTAGCAAAAGCAATCGCGCCTGAACCAAGCGAAATCCGTCCTCCGCCCTTATCGCGACGAAGCTGAAAATCTCTTCCCTAAGACCATCTTTCAGTTGGTCAACGAGACTAAAAAAATCATCAACATATTTTTGAGCGAAGGGCTGCAGCGGCATTGGCAACATATGGTTAGAAACATGGTGCGGGCGGCCGGAATCGAACCGGCACAGGCCTTGCGGCCCTACGGATTTTCTTACCGACTACGGCTTTCGCCGCCTTGCCTTGCGCGTTCGCGCGATCAGGCAAGTTTGTGGTCTGGACTATCCCTTCACCCTGGCGTTCGCCGGTGAAGGCGTCCGCTTTAGGTGCTGCCCGTCTAGTCTCTACACCTTCCCGCCGAATGTTCATTCGGACGGGCTTGGCTCGGGATTGCCACTTGCGAGGTTTCCCCGACTTTGAGCAGTTCTGCTCCGCCGGTTTCCCGACGGGCACTCAATGGCGTGATCAAGTCCGTTGCGTCTACCAGTTTCGCCACGCCCGCATTACCTTGTTTCTTATAGGCTTGGCCTTGGATTCGACCAAGATTTTTTTCGGGTCCAGCCCTAGACCTCCTCAATTTCCTGGGTTTTTGGCTTTTTCCTGCCTTTTAAGGGAAGTCGGGGCTTGCGCACATTGATGGCCGCCGCGTCCAGGCTCGTCTTGATGTGCGAGGCGTAATATTTTTCGATCATCTCGACGCTGGTGCGGCAGTTTTTGGCGATCTGATAAATGTCGGCGCCCTCCATGAGGCGCAGACAGATATAAGTGTGGCGAAGGCTGTAGGCCGTGCGGCGCTGGCCCTCGCGATCGAACTTCATGTTCTCCTCTTCGAGGATGGCATTGAACAGTTCGTGATGGCTTTTGCTGAAGATGAGGTCGGTCGGCTTCGGCTTGTTTCGTTTGACCAGCCGCTGGAACGGCAGCACGGCGCCGTGGGTGCTTTTGCAGTAGCCGACGCCCCTCTTACCTCGCACTTCGATTTCAAGGATGGTTTCATCGGTGGCGTCATCGTCGACGATGGTCACGTCGCGATATTGAAGCCGCTTCGCCTCGTCCGGGCGGAGGCCGGTGTTGGCCATGAACAGCACAAAATCATGGAGCTGTTCATACTGCCATTGATAGCGCTTGCGCTTCGGCTGCTGAATGCGCCGCCGCGTCGCTTCGTAAAGCTTTTTGTATTCCTCGGGCGAAAACCAGGCCCGATGCGAGATTTTGCCCCGCGTCCGGTAGGGCTCGGTCATATCGGGAAGATAGTCGAGCCAGCCGTGCCGGTTGGCGGTTTTCAGAATCTGGCGCAGGCAGACCATTTCCTGGTGCATGGTGCTGCGCGCCGGGGGCTTGCCATATTTCTGCATCGCCTTCTCGCGGCGATGAATGCGGTATTCCTGAAGAAGGCCCGGAGTGATTTCGTAAACGGTCTTGCTGCCGAAAAACGGCATGAGGTGATTGCGAACCCGCTTCTCGTGCCCTTCGACGTAGCGGGCATTGCGCTGGCCTTCGGTGATGATGGGATATTCGCGCAGGAACTGCTCGGCGGCGATCTTGAAGGATTTGCCGCCCTTGATCTCGCCGCGCTTCGCCTTACCGCGCAGCTCCAGATACCAGTCCTCGGCAAGGTCGAGGGCTTCGTGCAACGCCTCGCGCTTGGTGGTGTTGCGATGATTTTTTCCGTTGAGAAAAGCCGAGCACTGCCAGAAGCGGGAGTTCTCGCGCTTGTAGACATGCAGCTTGCCGCCCATGAGGGTGTGATGGTGCTTGGTCATGGGAAAAATCGCATATCTGTGTAACGAATGTGTAAGGCTTTTTTAGCCGTGCTTCTAATTCAGAATAGCATAATTCCTTGATATTTCAATATGAAAGTAATTACACAAAGTATGTCGGTACCGATTTTAAGTCCGTTGCGTCTACCAGTTTCGCCACGCCCGCAAACCGTTCGTATATAGGCGGCGCCGCGTTCGAACGCCAAGCGGTTTATCTGCGACGCCTCGGCTTGGCGTCGGGCTTGCCGATCGGCGCCTGAAACGACAGTCCCGTGTCCCAGGGAAAGAAAATCCAGGTGTCCTGCGAGACTTCGGTGACGAAAGTGTCGACCATCGGCAGACCCTGCGGCTTGGCGTAGACCGTGGCGAAATGCGCGTCGGCCAGCATGTCGCGCACCGCCTTCGCGGTCGCGCCGGTGTCGACGAGATCGTCGACGATGAGCACTTCGGCGCTCGGCCGCGCGAGAATCGTTTCGGTCAGGGGCTTCAAGACCTGCACTTCGCCGCGCTCCATTTCCTCATGATAGCTCGCGACGCAGACCGTTTCGACGACGGTGATGCCGAGTTCGCGCGCTACGATCGCGGCGGGTACGAGACCGCCGCGAGTCACCGCGACGATCGCCGAAAATCCGCCGATCGAGGCGAGACGCCAAGCAAGCGCGCGCGCGTCGCGATGAAAAATGTCCCAGGAGACCGGAAAGATTTTGTCGGACCCGTACATCTGCTTCGAGCCTCCGCCGTCGCGTCAACGCGCCAGTTCCTTGGACAGCGATTCGATCATCGCCCGCGCCGCCTCCGTCGCACGGGACAGAAGCGCCGCGTCGCGGCTGCGCAGCACGATCTGATTTCTGATTCCGGCGCTGGTGAAGGCGGGATAGGAGCCGACGCTCACGCCGTCATGAGCGCGGGCGATCTTTTCCAGCCCTTCGGCATAGGCGCCTTCGGGAACGCCGTCGGCTTCGATCGTTTCGACGAGCACGCGCGGGCCGGCCGCGAGCCGCGGGCCGACGATGTCCATCATGTTCTGCATGATCATCGGCACGCCGGCCATGACGATGACATTGCCGATCCAGAATCCCGGCGCCTTTGAGATGGCGTTGAAAATCAGCTCCGCGCCGTTCGGAATGCGCGCCATCCGCCGGCGTGCGGCGTTCAGCTCGGATTGCGAAAAACGCTCGCTGAGTAGAGCGATGGCGCGAGGATCCTCGCCGATGTCGACGCCAAAGGCGCGCGCCACCGCGTCGGCGGTGATGTCGTCATGGGTCGGGCCGATGCCGCCGGTCGTAAAGACATAGGTGTAGCGGGCGCGTAACGCGTTCAGCGCCTCGACGATCGCGTTCATGTCGTCGGGCACAATTCGCGCCTCCAACACATCGACGCCGATCTGCGCGAGATAATTCGCGATATAGATTGTGTTCGCGTCCTGCGTGCGGCCGGACAAAATCTCGTCGCCGATCACCAGAACCGCCGCGCTTGCCGGCCTGTAGCCCGCCGTTCCTTGCGCCATTACCGGCCTCCCTGTCGCCGATTATGACCATGGCGGCCGGGAACGCCAGCCCTGCGCTCATTCCGCCACGGCGACCGCCGGGACGAGGGAGAATTGCTCGACGGCGCGGGCGATGCGGTGCAGCAAGCCCAGGCAGGCCGCGACAAAGACGACGTCCAGCGCGGGCGAAGCGAGACTTGCTTCCTGCAAGATCTGTCCGATCGCGCTCAAGAGGCTGACGCCCGCATAGGTCGAAAGCCCGTTGCGGCCGAGCAGCGTGAAGAATGGAAAAAGTCGCGTCTGGCTCAGATAGGCGGTGATTTTCGAGAAGTTGATCACATAGGCGAGCGCGACGAAATGGGTGATGCGGACGACGCCGAGATCCGTTTTGTCCCAGTCGAGATAAACGCCTGCGGCGTCGACAAGTCCTGGCGCCAAGCCGAAAACATTGGAGACGACCAGCATCGAAACGAGAGTCACGACGAGCGCCAGCCGATAGGCAAGGGCATGAAAAGGCGCGCCCCCTGTCTTGATCGCCGCGCCGCAGTAGATTCCCAGCGCGAACATGAACTGCCAGGCGAAGGGATTGAAATACCAATGCCCGGGCTCCGGCCATGTGGGAACGTTGAACCCCAGCAGGCGCGCGCCGGCGTAAAGCGACGCCGAAGCGGCAAGCATGAGCAGGCCGCCGCGCAGCGCGCAGGCCAAGAGCGCCGGGGCAAGCGCAATCAATACGATGTAGAGCGGCAAAATGTTGAAATAGGAGACCTGGTGGCCGAGCGCCAGAATCGCGACGACGCCCCTCGCCGGGTCGGCGAAAGGCGCGGCGCGGCTGCTCTCGGAGCCGAGAAAATCCAAATGCGTGACATGGGTCGCCAGGCCATAAAGGGTCAAGGCCGCCGCCGTCAGCGCAAGATGGACGCCGTAAAGACGCAAGGCGCGCCCGCCGAGCGCCGCCGTCGCGTCGACGATGCTGCGCCTGAATTTGTCGCCATAGGCCAGGGCGATCGAAACGCCGGAGAGAAAAACAAAGCCTTCGGCTGCATCGGAAAAGCCGAAATTGCGCGGCGTGATCGCGCCGAGCACATTGCCTGGAATGTGGTTCACGAGGATGAAGGCGAGGGCCGCGCCGCGCCAGAAATCTATTCCCTCGACTCTTTTTCCCTGCACGCGCGTTTCACGCCCTTTGGTCGCCGCGCCCAGTCGCCCGTGCCCCAGCAGCAAGCCGCAGCTCTCTTGATACCCAATCGCGTCGATCCCGCCAAGCTCGCTCTCCGGCTTTTCCGAGGAATTGGCGACGACAGGCCGCCGCAGCCTTGCGTTGCCGCCTCAAACCATTACTTTGTCGGATATCTTCGCCCGAGAAATCCGAGCCGCCGCCTTAGATGACCTTTATCGAATCCCATCTCGCGCCCGCCGCACGCAAGAGCGGGCAGATCAAGCTGCACGGGCCTGAGGATTTCGATGGCATGCGCGCCGCCGGCAGGCTGACGGCCGAGGCGCTGGACATGCTGGTCGAACATGTCAGGCCCGGCGTGACCACGCAGGCGCTCGACGATCTCATTTTCGATTTCGCCATCGCGCATGGCGCCTATCCGGCGCCGCTGGATTATCGCGGCTACCGAAAATCGATCTGCACCTCGATCAATCATGTCGTCTGCCACGGCGTGCCGGACAGCAAGCCGCTGCGCGAAGGAGACATCGTCAACATCGACGTGACCTTCATCCTCGACGGCTGGCATGGCGACGCCAGCCGCATGTTCGCCGTCGGCGAAATTCCGCGCCGGGCGCAGCGGCTGATCGACGTGACCTATGAAGCGCTGCAGCGTGGCGTCGCGGCGGTCAAGCCTGGCGCGACGACCGGCGACATCGGCGCCGCGATTCAGCATTATGCGGAGAGCGAACGCTGTTCGGTCGTGCGCGATTTCTGCGGCCATGGCCTCGGGCGCGTTTTCCACGACGAGCCGAATATTCTGCACTATGGCGCGAGGGGCGAAGGCGTCGAGCTGCGCCCTGGCATGTTCTTCACCATTGAGCCGATGATCAATCTCGGCCGCTCGCAAGTTAAAATACTGTCGGACGGCTGGACCGCCGTCACCCGCGACCGCTCCCTCTCCGCGCAGTTCGAACATTCGGTCGCCGTGACGGAAACGGGCGTCGAAGTCTTTACGAAATCGCCGGCGGGGCTCGACAATCCCTCAGCCGCGCACGCCGACGCATGAAGAAGGCGGCTGACGCCGCATCAGGCGAAGGTCCGGGACTGCGGGATTCTGCGCCACATTACCACGGTCATCGGCAGCGTCTGCGCGATCGCTTCATGGACGCCGGCGAGTCCGCGCTCGCAGATTACGAAATGCTGGAGCTGCTGTTGTTCCGCGCCATCGCGCGGCGCGATGTGAAGCCGCTCGCCAAGGCGCTGATCGCCCGCTTCGGCTCCTACGCCGAGACCGTCGCGGCGCGGCCGGAAAGGCTTCGCGAAGTCGACGGCCTCAGCGAAGCGGCGATCGTCGAAATCAAGCTTGTGGAGGCTGCGGCGAAACGCCTGGCGCGCGGCGCCTTGCAGAAGCGCCCGGTTCTTTCCTCGTTCATGGAGGTGCTCGATTATTGCCGGACGGCGATGGCGTTCTCCGAACGAGAGGAATTCCGCATCCTGTTCCTCGACAAGCGCAACGCGCTGATCGCCGACGAGGTCCAGGGCGTCGGCACCATCGACCATACGCCGGTCTATCCGCGCGAGATTGTCAGACGGGCGCTGGAGCTCGGCTCGAGCGCGCTCATCCTGGCGCATAACCACCCCACCACCCCCTTTTGAGCCACGTTGGATCACGCTCAATACCGCTGAATTATCAAGAAAATAGCGGATTTTTGCGCATTGCGTACAGGGGGCGGTTGTGGCAAATTGGGGGCGGTTAGAGGGATTGAAAACGGCTTTCCGATCCCAGCAAACGATCCCCGTTTCTCCTCGACCGATCCCAGATGGGGACCAGGAGAAACGCCATGCCAAGCCTGACCGACACCGCAATCCGGCACGCACTGAAGCGTGTCGAACTGGGCCAAAAGCAGGAGAATCTCGCCGACGGCGAAGGACGCGGCACTGGCCGTCTGGTGCTCGTGCTCAAGCCCATGCCGAAGCGCGTTACGGCCGATTGGATGGCGCAGCAATGGCGAGACGGGAAACGTTCGAAGAAGAAACTCGGTTCGTATCCCTCAATGTCCCTCGCTCAAGCGCGTGAAATTTTCAAACGCGACTTCGCTGACGTGATCCAGAAGGGTCGCAGCATCAAGATCGCGACCGACACTCGGCCGGGGACCGTCGCCGATCTGTTCGAAGGCTACGTTGCAGGGCTGAAAGCTGCCGGCAAGCCCTCCTGGAAGGAAACGGAGAAAGGCCTCAACAAGATTGCCGACACGCTCGGACGCAATCGCCTCGCCCGCGAGATCGAGGCGGATGAAATCGTGGAGCTGATCCGGCCGATCTATGAGCGCGGCGCTCGATCGATGGCTGATCATGTCCGGTCCTATATCCATGCTGCCTTTAGCTGGGGGATGAAGTCGGACAACGATTACCGGAACACATCTCCTCGCCGCTTCCGGCTTCCCTTCAACCCGGCCTCAGACATCCCGACTGAGCCGAAGGTCCAGGGCACACGCTGGCTCAGCGAGGATGAGTTCGTCCAGCTCTATCGCTGGCTCGATTGCCCCGACACTCCTGTCCACCCCTCATATCCGCGCGCCGTGCAGCTCATCATGCTCACCGGCCAGCGCGTTGAGGAGATCGCGCGACTTCATGTCGATCAGTGGGACGCGGCCGAGCGGATCATCGACTGGTCAAAGACCAAGAACCTTCAACCGCACGCCGTCCCGGTCCCATCGCTTGCAGCCGAGCTTATCGAGTCGATCAAGCCGAACGAATTCGGCTGGTACTTTCCTTCGGCGAAGGATCCGTCGAAGCCGGTCAGCCACGGCACGCTTTACAGCTTCGTGTGGCGGCAACGCGACCGCGGCGTCATCCCCTACGCGACCAACCGCGACCTGCGGCGGACGTTCAAGACGCTCGCCGGCAAGGCGGGGGTGCCGAAAGAGATCCGGGACCGCCTCCAGAACCACGCGCTGCAGGACGTCAGCTCCAAGAACTATGATCGCTGGAACTACATGCCCGAGAAGCGCGCCGGCATGGTGCGCTGGGACAAGTTCGTCCGCACGCTCCTGAAAAAGAAGAAGGGCAACAGCGCGTTGAAGGCTGCCGCGTGAGCCGCCGGTCTTTCCTTCTCGCCGGCATGCTTGTCTTCTTCTGGTCGGTCGCGCCCGCCTATGCAGATCCGTGCAAAGCGCCTCCACCAGCCCAACCCGGTGTGCAGTTCTCCGGCACGGTCCGATACGTTGGCGACGGCGACGGCCTGTGCGTCGGCAGGACGGCCGACCCCAACGAGTGGATAGAGGTTCGCCTCGCCGATTTCGATGCGCCTGAGCTTCACCAAGCCGGCGGCACAGCGGCAAAGGCGGCGCTTGAGCGCGTAGCCCTACATCGCGAGATCACATGCACGGCCGAGCGCGGCCGGAGCGGCCGTGTCGTCTCATTCGATCGCGTGATCGCGCGCTGCCGGATTGGCACCGACAGCATCGGAGACCTTCTTCGCCAGGCCGGCGTCGTCGCGGGTGGTAACTGATGCCGGCACATTCGCCCTTGAACCGACATAGCTTGGAAGCTATATGAACTGGGACGTCAGACTGCATGATGCCTTCGAGGCGGAGTTTCTGGCTTTCGAGCGCGGGGTCCAGACCGAATTGCTGGCCGTCGCGAAGCTGCTCGCCGAATACGGCCCGCAGCTCGGTCGGCCTTATGTCGACACGCTCAAGAGCTCGAAACACACCAACATGAAGGAAATGCGTTTCTCGGCCGCCGACGGCGAATGGCGCGTAGCCTTCGCGTTTGACCCCGAACGAGAGGCTATCCTTCTCGTCGCGGGCGACAAGTCGGGCGTTAGCCAGAAGCGCTTCTACAAGCAGCTTATCGCAAAGGCGGATAGCCGGTTTTCCGACCATCTGGAAAACCTGAAATCCGTAAAGAAGGGATGATCCTATGGGACGGAGCCTGGATGAAGTCATAGCTTCGCTGCCCCGCGACCAGCAGGAGCAGATCGAGGCTCGCTACGACGAGCTCCGGCAGGAGGTCGAAGGACTCCGCGAGCTGCGCCAGATCGCCGGCAAAGCCCAGGAAGACGTCGCGAGCGCATTGAACATCAAGCAGCCCTCGGTCTCCAAGATCGAGAAGCAGGCGGATATGTATCTCTCGACGCTGCGCAGTTATGTCGAGGCGATCGGCGGGAAGCTCGAATTGACGGTGAAGCTTCCAGCGCGCCCTGCGCTTCGGCTGCACAGCCTCGGCGATGTCGGCGTCGAGAGCAGTGCCCCAGTTCGCACCGTAGCGCGCCGTCGAAAGCAAGCCGGCGCCCGATGACTGAGAACTGCCTAGGGCGCTGGCCGACACAAAAACGGCACGGGGGACAAGATGGCTGAAACCCAGATCGAGTGGACGGACGCCACTTGGAATCCCGTCGCGGGATGCTCAATCGTAACCGCCGGCTGCACACATTGCTACGCCATGGAGATGGCCAAACGCCTCGAGGCGATGGGTGTGCAGAAATACGCCGGCCTGACTCGCAGAACTGGAAAACGCACCGTCTGGAATGGTGTCGTGCGTGAGGACCGTGAGGCGCTCTCGATTCCGCACCGCTGGCGCAAGTCCCGCAAGATATTTGTAAACTCGATGAGCGACCTGTTTCATGAACGGGTTAGCGACGCATTCATTCGCGACGTCTGGCAGGTGATGCGCGACACACCGCATCACAACTATCAGATCCTCACGAAGCGTCCCGAACGCATGGCCAAGTTGGTCGCCACCCTCATCGGCGACGTCCTGCCCAATGTCTGGCTCGGCACGAGCATCGAGAACGCGGACGTGGTCGGTCGCGTAGAGCACCTGCGCCAGGTGCCGGCAGCCATTCGATTCATTTCCTTCGAGCCCCTTATCGGAGCCGTTGGCACTGTCGATCTCCGGGACATCCATTGGGCGATCGTCGGCGGCGAAAGCGGGAAGGCAGCTCGGCCAATCCGTGAGGAGTGGATCGACGAAATCTATGTGCAGTGCTTGTCCGCCCGGACAGCCTTCTTTTTCAAGCAGTGGGGCACCTGGGGCAAAGACAACAAGAAGCGGTCAAAAAAGGCCAACGGGCGCGTATATAGGGGGCGGACCTGGGATGAGATGCCCACCGTTCCCTCCGCTGTTCCTTGTGGCGCAATACGGTCGGGGGGCGACGTGGTCGAAAAACGATATGAATGGGCTGATGGCGCAAAGCTCGAAGAGCATTCAACGCGCAAACATAAAATCCTGCGCGAATACGTCTTCGACTATCTGACCGTCCGCTGCAGGCTGCCTCAACAGGAGCGCTTTCGGCTAGCAATTGTCGATGGATTTGCCGGTGGTGGACGATATCACTGCGGCACGCCTGGGTCGCCACTGATATTCATCGAAGAGCTGAAACGTGCCGTCGAGGCAGTGAATACGCATCGTGCAATTCAAGGCCTCGGCGCCATCGAGGTCGAGTGTCTTCTTATCTTCAACGATGCTAGCCGCGATGCCATAGAATTGCTGAAGACACATGTTGGGCCGATGCAAGCCGATATTGTTCAGACGTGCTCAAAGCTACATCTTCGCGTGGAGTACCTGAACGAGTTTTTCGAGGCTGCATATCCAAAGATCAAGACGTTCCTGGAGCAAGGACGCTACAAAAGCGTGCTCTTCAATCTGGATCAATGTGGCGATAGCCACGTCGAGCGGGATACGCTCCTTGACATTATGCGCTCCTATCCTGCCGCCGAGATCTTTTACACCTTTATGATCAGTTCACTTCTGGCATTCCTACAGAAGAACCAGCCGGAGCAGCTAAAGATCCGGCTTGCTCACCTTGGGCTAACGAGCGCGAACGTCGATGCGCTCAATGGACTCATGAGCAAGAACGATTGGCTAGGGACGGCGGAGAAGATCGTCTTTGACACCTTCCGTCTATGCGCGCCCTATGTCAGTCCCTTCTCGATCAACAATCCGGGCGGATGGCGGTATTGGTTGATCCACTTCGCCAACGCCTATCGGGCCAGGCAGGTTTACAACAACATCCTTCATGACAATGCGAGCCTTCAGGCTCATTTCGGTCGGTCCGGCCTCGACATGCTGTCCTATGATCCGAGGCACGACGAGGGCATGCTCTATCTCTTTGACGATAGCGGTCGCGCGTCCGCGAAGAACCAGCTCTTGGGCGATATTCCGCGCCTCGTGACGGAATCAGGCGACGCCATGTCCGTCATGGACTTCTACGGGAGCATTTACAACATCACCCCCGCGCATGCGGATGATGTGCATGCAGCAATCATCGAGAACCCCGATCTGGAGGTAATCACGCCGGCAGGTGGAGAGCGACGAAAAGCCAACACGATCGCAGCCAATGACGTCATCAAGGTGAAGACGCAGCGAAGCTTCTTCCCCATGTTCCTGAACGCGGGAACAGGGAGGAGTGACAAGCAGTGACCGTCCGGCGTCGTCAAGATCCCGAATGGCGCGAATTCGAGCGTTTGGTTGCGCGCATCGAGGCGGACGCTGGCCCGCGTGGAATCGTTGTAAAATCCCCTGATCGTATCAGGTGCAAGATCACTGGCCGGCTGCGGGAGGTCGACGCAAGCATCCGCTCTCGGATCGGCACGGCCGAGATGCTTGTCACCATCGAGTGCCGTCGGAGAACGAAGATTCAAGACGTCACTTGGATCGAACAACTTGCTACCAAAAAGAGCGCGATCGGCGCCGACCGAACGATAGCGGTGAGTGCGGCAGGATTCACAGAATCCACAAACTCACTTGCTGATCAGAATGGCATCTCTCTTCGGAAAATATCGGATATCACGGCCGACGATATAAATTCTCTGCTGCATTTAGACTTCGTGCTCTTTTGGCACAAAGCTTGCGCCATCTCACGGGTCGGTATTCGTAAATTTCGTTCCCTCGATTGGAAAATGCCCTCCCCGGAAGATGTTGACTTCGTCCTGCCCGAGAACACCGATGCGTTCGCGCCGATCTTCCGCAACGATGAGACCGGCGGGACTTTGTCTTTGAACGATCTTTGGCACCAATTACAAGAGGCTATCGATCCATTTGAAGGGATTGAGAAGGCGCAGCCACCCGCACTCCGTACCGCGTGCTTTCCCTATCCTGGAACAGTGACCCTCGTTTCCGCGGATGGACCCTGCCTGCTTGGCGATGTCATCGTTACCATGGCGCTTTGGATAGAGGCTGAGCAGGTCTTTCTCAATGCCGCCAAGAAGGTTGAATACACCTCCGACGAGACGCCGGCGATCCAGCGCGTCGAATTTACTTCGCGCCAGTCAAAGGAAAAGGACTGGCGCATCTCATTGCAGATTCCCAAGAACTCAACCGACATCGCTGACCTTCGAACTGGCGGCAATTGGCCAGACAGCGAGGATCGGTCGTGACCATTCATAACTGTTGTCCAGCTCCGGATATAGCGCGCCGGCCCTTGCTGGGCGTTCCGAAATCGCGCGCCAACTCGTTCGCTTAGGGGATGCCGACAAGATAGTTGCCCTTTGCCAATCGTACGTCAGGCACGTGCACGGGGCTTGGACTCCTACGCACACCCTCCCGAACATTCTGTTCGCAGACACATACTAGTCGCCTCACAACGCGACGAAAACCACTGTTGAGAATCCTACGCGCCGCTCGGACTGAAGCGCAGCAACAAGAAGCAGGACAATGTTCGGACCGCAGCACCTTACGCACGTAATAAGATATCTTGACGGCGTGGACTACGCTCTATCTCAGCGAATGCTCCGGAAGCATCCGCCAGATGAGCCCGCTCTCACCAATGAGCTTTGTGCGTTGCTCGACGCCGACACTCAACGCGCGGAGGAAAGCCTTCCCTATAACATTGATCAACTCAACGCCGACCTTGCCGCAGTCGAGGACGGCCTCGACTTCGAGGTCACGCTGGACACATATCCGCACAACACGGCGATGGAGCGCCACGTCTCACAGTCCGATTTCGGGCTTGTGCTCACCTACGATAATCGGATCCTTCCGGAGGAAAGCTGGTCCACAGCTTATCTCGTCCAGGCGAAGCGGCTCTTTCGAAACGCTCATTCGGGCGAATACGACCAGCGAGCAGGCTTTCAGGCCGTGAACGCGGATCAGCAAACACGAATGGACCGGCTTTCCGCGATCCTCGGCAAAGGCGCGCTACGATATGGTCTCTATTGTCCGCAAACAGGGTCAATTCCAGATCAAACCCGCATGAAGGTGCGCGCCCTTCATACGCGGAATCTGGGTGATCAGATTTTCGACTTTGGAGCAGGCCTTGCGCTGAGGGACGCCTTGCTTTCGAACGGCGGCATTGATGCTGGCATTTGGCTGACGTCGACAGACGGCAAGCCCACAGGCCTTCTCGGGCTGCATAGCGAGGCGTTTCGTTCGGCCCTACCCCTCACATGGTTCCTCATCGGGCACTTCACCCCGCGAGCAACGCACGGAGCCTTCGCGGGCTTAACGCGCAGGGGTCCCATTCTGTCGGAGACCAGGGACGACGACCGGGTAAAGCGCATCGTCACAGGAGACCAGCAGGCGGTCCGTGAACTGATCGACGAACTCGCGACGGCCGGCGAGGACGGCGAAGCGCCAGCCACCATCACCGTGCTCCCCCGCCATACGATCACCGTCAAGGTCACGGTCGGAAAGTCGCTGCCGGCAGATACCGCGCGGGCGCAGTTCGACTGAGCTGGCCTACGAGCCGGACGCCATCTTGCCATGGCACATGCGAGCCATTTCACCGCTGGCGGATCGTGCTCGAATCTAGTGGGAGCGATTTAGGCACTGCACAATGGATCGCTTCCCGCCGTTTGCCGCCGCCTCGGCCCGGGAGGCGGCGATCGTGCCAAAAGTGCAGGAACCCCGGAGTTGCGGAGTCGCGCTTAGACGGCCTCCGGTGAAGTCGTTGAGGACTATCACCATGTTGGCCTGTCGCGTCGACGCCCCCCTGGCCGGTGCATCGTGGAATGGCCGCAGTGCGCGTCGGCGCGCTAGCGGACAAGGTTGGAGCAGGCTGTTATGCTAACAATCAATAAGAAACGGGGTATTGGGGGCATGTTGTGCGAATCGCTCGCGTTCATATCGAGAATTTTCGGGGTATAAGACAAGCCGACGTTCATTTTTCCGGAACATCCGTTCTCCTCGGCGACAACAACACCGGAAAATCGACAGTATTCGAGGCTATAGAACTCGCCATCGGTCCCGATCGCCTGGCGCGCACGCAAGCGATCGACGAGCACGACTTTTATGGCGGCGACTATCTGCCCGTCGAAGGGGTGCCACCGAAGCATATTGTCGTCGAAGTCGTCATCGCTGATCTTGACGAGCAGCACTGCACGAAATTCCGAAACAATCTCGAGTTCTGGCGGCAGGCCGATCGCTCGCTCCTCGGGCCGGGCCAGGGCGCAAACTTAGGACAGCCAGGGATCGAACCC
>JBFXJV010000022.1:0-16537 GCA_050174515.1 Methylocystis sp. | reverse complement strand
TCGGTGAGCGCTCGGCTCTCGACCCGGATCAGTCCCGCCTCATGCTTGTAATGCCAGCGGCAGGCTTCCGGCGTCATTTCGAAGGCCGAGGGCTCGTCGAGCAGGCGCCATCCATCGCCGGCGTCAACGAACAACCGCTGGCCGTGTGAGCGGAATAGGCCGAGATAGCTGCGCGTCGTGGACAGAAACCGATTAACGCTCACATGACCCTGGGTCAGCATCGAATTGAACACGCCAGACATCCAGACGGTCGAGGTCAAAGCCGCCTCGTCGGGAATGAGACCGGCGCCGGTGCGCAGAATGTGTCCATGAGGCCGCAGCACGGCGCATTCTTTCGCCTTGAGCGCGACGTAGCTGCGCTCACCGGCAAAGAAGGACAGAAGGCGGCCGTTCTCGCGCTCCGCTTCCCGCATATCATCGCCGTAAAGATTGACGATCTCGGCTTCAGTCAGCTCCATGGCGTCGAGCAGCGGCGCGGAGCCGAACAGGCTCGGCGGGATCGAAGCCTCTTGTCCCTCCGCGTCGCGGGAGCAGTCGGATTTCGCTTCGGGCAGCGCCAGAGCCAGATCGACGAAAGCCAAATCCGCGGGCGACGTCGCCGCCGGATGATCCCGTTCCAACCAGCCAAAGAAGCCGCACTCCACCCGTTCTCCTTGCGCCAAAGCGATCGGCGCGTCCTGAATGGCGGCAAGGGAATGCTCGTGCTGGAGACGTTTGCCAGCCAGCCCCTGCGTCAAGGCCGCGGGTTCTCCCCCAGCGCGCGTCGGGAGACCGTAAACCTGCAAGGCGTCAGTGGCGAAGCTGACGCCACGCCGCAGAGATCCGATCACGCACCATGGGTTGCGTCCGCCGGCATGCTGGTTCTGGCGGGAGGCGACGACCACGCCCCGCTCCGGATGAAACAGCGGCGAATGGTCGACATATTGGCTGACGTAGTATTCGTTCGACCGCGCCACGCCGTAGTCGGCCAGCGCCAAGTCCTGCGCATAGATGAGATCCAGGGTTTGCGAGGTTTCGCCGCGATTTTCCAGCGTGAGACGCCAGAACCATGAGGCGGCGGATGAGGAAAGTAGGAGCGTCAGCGAAAAGCTGATATCCCGCCATTCGCCCGCAAGCTTCATGCTGCGAGCGTCGAAGCGCGACGTCTTGCCGCTCACCGGCGCGAGCAAGCCGATCGCCTCGCCCTGACCGTCCAGTCGCCGCAGAAAAATGTTCGCCGGCCCGCCCTCGATCTCATCGCCGAGGAACAGATTGACCAGGACGTCTTGATGGGACATGCGCCGGATCGAGCCGTTGGCGTTTACTGTAACGGTCAATCCGGAACCGCTCTCCAAGCGGCGGCGATTCATAGTCGGCGGGCTGTCTGCCATGCGGGCGGCGACCCTTCATTTTGCGATGTGGCGTCGGCGCGCAACCGAAGCAGCGCATCCTCGCCGAACCTGAGCCTCGTCCCCGCGGCCCAAGGAACCAACTATATACCGAAGCCTGGCGTAATCGCCGAAGCCCGCAGCCTTCCAAAGGAGATCCATGAACGTCCCGCGGAAAGCAATGTGGAAGGCGAGCGCCAGCGGCAACGTTCCGAGTCATGCGATCGACGATCGCTACGCCACGATTTGGATCTCAGATCCCTCGGAAAAGCCCTGGCTCGAGATCGATCTCGGCGTCGTCGCCACGCTCGGCGGATTGGAAATCTACTGGGGTCATCGATCGGCGCGCGAATATAATCTCGCAGGCTCGCCGGACGGCGAGGCGTGGACGAATCTTTGCGCCACAAAACACGGCGAGGGAGGACAGGAGGTTTTCGGCTTCCCGCCGGCACAGGTCCGATTCGTGCGCTGGAGCTGCGAAAACCCCGAACGCCGGCCAGGTCCGGAGATCGTCGAAATCAACCTTTACGGGCCTGCGGACGCGGTTTCGACGCTTGAGGAGGGACGGATTGCGGCGCTCGGCCATGCGCCGGTCAGGCTTGCGGCGGGAGAAAGCATCACCGTCGATCTCGGCTATGTCCGATCGGTGGCGGGGACGCTGGTGGAATGGGGAGAGGCCCATGGAACGGATTTCTCGGCCTATCTCTCCGACGACGGCCAGGAGTTTCGCGAGCTAGGCCGCATCTCGACCGGCGTCGGCCAAAGCGACAGTTTCTGGTGGCCTGACGCCGCCGGCCGCTACATTCGCCTGACTGTGCATGCGGCGAGCGCGCCCGACGGCGCCGTCGTCAACGAGCTCAAGCTCCGCATCCTCGACAAAGATCGAATGCCGATCGGCCAATTGGAGCGGGCGGCGCGCGCGGGACGCGGCGATCTCTACCCGCAATCGCTGCTCGGACGCCAAGTCTATTGGACTGTGCTGGGGGAGTTCGAACACGCGGAAGAAGCCCTTTTCGACGAATACGGCAATCTCGAACCCCGACGCGGATCGGCCCAGATCATGCCCCTGCTTCGCATCGGGGCGAAACTCATCGGCGCTCCCGCGAGCGAACCCATCGGCTGCGCTCTCGAAGGCGGCTCGCTGCCGATCCCAAGCGTCATCTGGTCCGCGCAGGACATTGAGATTCGAGCGACCGCCCTCGCCCATGCCGGCCAGGCGCTGGTCGATTACCGGATCGTCAACCATAGTGGCGCGCATCGCGACGGCGCGCTCGTGCTGGCGGTTCGGCCGGTCCAGATCAATCCCTATTGGCAGCACGGCGGCCACTCGCTCATTAACGCCATTTGCGTCGAGGGCCGGCAAGTGCGGGTCAACGATCGCGTCCATGCCGCATTTTCGCGGGACCCCGACGTCGTCACCGTCGCGGACTTCGACAATGGCGACGTCGTAAGGCTCGTCGAAAACGGCGCGACGGCGACGGAGCGGAGCCTGCGCTCGGACACAGGCCTTCTCAGCGCCGCCTTGGAATTCGCTTTTTCACTGCCGCCGGGAGCGTGCGACGCCGTCATTGTCGCCGCGCCTCTTGATGAGGGCGTCGCGCCCGACGCCAGCGTGGCGTTCTCCGACATCCGCGAAAGCGTCGCCGATAGCTGGAGGAAAAGGATCGGCCCCAGAAGAATCACTGTCGGGGATCAGGAGATTACCGAGACGGTCGAAGCGCAAACGGCGCTGATCCTCGTCAACGCGACACGATTCGCATTCAAGCCCGGTCCGAGAAATTACGACCGCATATGGATACGCGACGGCTCCGCCCAGGCCCTCGCCTTGCTCTGGGCTGGTTTGATCGATGAAGCGAAAGCCTTCGTCGTCTGGTACTCGAAACGAATTTGCTCTAACGGCTTAGTTCCGCCCATCCTCAATGAGGACGGCGCGCTCAACCATGGTTATGGAAGCGGAATCGAATTCGACGCCCAAGGCGAATTCGTCGGCATCGCGGCGGAAACGTATCGGATATCGAAGGATCGCGCCTTTCTCGCCGCGATTATCGAACCCGTGGTCCGAGCGACCTTTTTCATCGAAGAGCTTTGCGCTCAAACCAATGCGCTGCATGGGCCAGAATCCCGATTTCACGGGCTACTGCCCCGCTCCATCAGTCATGAGGGCTATAGCGGGCCGACTTTTAGCTATTGGGACGATTTCTTTGCCTTGAGCGCCTGGCGCAACTGCGAATATCTGGCGAAGGAAGCGGGAGAGAGGGAGATTGCGGCGCGCGCCAAGGCAAGGGGAGAGGCGTTCGCCGCAAATCTCGCCCGCTCTCTTCGCATGACCGCGGAGTTCCTGGGCAAAGGCCTCATCGCAGGCTCGGCCGACCGTGGCGACGTTGATCCTGCCTCGACCTCGATCGCCTTCGAGCCCTGCCGCGTCGAGGATGTGCTTCCTCAAGAACTCCTGCAAGCGACCTATGACGTCAGCGCCGCTCGCATCAAATCAACCAGCGCGCCGGATTTCGACGGCGGCTTCGGGCCTTACGCCATCCGCAACCTCAACGCCTTCGTGTCGCTGGGCCGGTTCAAAGACGCTTTTGATCTGCTCGCCCTCATGCTCGATTGCCGGCGGCCAAGAAATTGGCGACATTGGGCGGAAGTCGTGTGGAGCCCGCCTCGGGCGCCGCAATATATCGGCGACATGCCCCACACCTGGGTTGGGGCCGAGTTCGCGACTGCCGTTCGAAGGATGCTGATCCGAGAGAATGGCGGCGCGCTCGAGCTTTTCCGCGCCGTTCCCGACGAGTGGTGGGAGGCGGACGGCATAAGGCTGCAAAAGTTGCCGACAACCTTCGGCGTCATCGATCTACGAGCCCGTCGAGAAAATTCCACCGCGACAGTCGAACTTGCCTTGACGGGCCCGTCGCCGGAGCGCGTGACGATACGCTATCCCTCAGCCCGGCGCGCTTTGGCGGATGGAAGGCCGTGCGAGATCGACGGCGACGTGATCACGTGCGCATGTTTCAGCACGCTGCTGATCGACTATTGACGCGACCCACGCGACCGACAGTGGTCGGGAGAAGCCATTCAACCGGCCAACTTATTCCCAGCGGCGACGAGGTCCGCCTCGGCGGAGCCGGCGATTCCACAGCAAGGCGTCATGAACTATAGCCGAGTCGACTCGGCGAATTGCGAGCGGCTGGCGAAATTAAATTGAAATCGCTGACAAGTGTCGATCGGAAGTTGCAACGACGTTTGAGACTCACGTCTCGCTCAAGACACTCTCCGCGGAAAGCTGATCACATTTCCACTTCGCCTTGATGCGGCGATCACCGCCCGCTTGATGTCCGCTGCCGCTTCGCGCACCGAGCGGCGCAAGAAGGAGCCGGCGGGTCCTTCATAGTTCATGCTCAGTAAATCATGCGCGCATAGTTCCGCACGAACGAGCGAAGCCTCCGCCAGCGGCGGAACAGGATCGGATTCCGACAAATCGGATAATGCGTTCAACTCGCATTCGAGCTCGCGGCGCGCGAATTCCGGCAGCGCAGCGAGCACTTCCCGCTCGAAATAGGATCGAAAGCTATTCGCGGCCTCTTCAAACGATGCAACCGTCCGGTTGTCGGTCGAAAGCTTTGCATTGTTAGGGTGCATCACGGCCTACTCCTGTTCACTAGCGCCTCAGCTTTGACCAGCAAGCACACACGAATTCCGCTCGTCCGCCGCGTACGTCAATTACAGAATTACGGCAAACAAAAGGAGCAGATACGAAATAACCCAGCTCCGCCAACGTTGTCGACCCCATGGCGTAAGCTCTGCACGCCGCACAATCGCCGTCGCCCGTCGGAAGTTTGCTGACCGGACTGGCCGAGAATGAACAGCGCGCGCAGGACAATTATCGGTCGAGGCGCTGCTTTCTGAACCCTGACTCAGGCGCCCGTTATCTCGCCGAGATCTTTTTATGGCTTCGAGCCGGCGAGGGACTGCGGACTGGAGCGAATTGTGGAACAATCGAAGCAATCTCGCCTAGGTCCGATCTATTCTCGGCTTGGTCCAGTGACAAACCGTCTTCCGCGAATTCATGCTCCTGAAGCCGAACGCGCGCCAAATCTCGACGCACAATCATAATGAAAATGAGAAAGGCGCAAAGCGAAAGCCCCCCGACGACGACGTCGAGCGCAGCGAAAGAGAGAATGCGTTGCGAGACGAGTTCATGTCCGATCAACGCCGCGAACAGCGACCAGCCCATCACGAGCAGGCGAACGCCGCCAGTTTCAAGCGCGCCGCGCGATTGCTCTTCGCCATGGATCACCACGAGCAAATATTTATATGAGCTGAGCAATAAATAGAGCGAAAGAACGAGCAACGCCGACGGAATGGTGAAATAAGGCGAGAAGCCAAGCGCCATGATCATCAGCGTTTGAGCGACGAGGTCCGCCGAATTATTGATGAAATAGCCATAATATGGGAAGTTTACGCCACGGCGTCCTGAAATGGCGCGCTCCAGACTCTCGCCAAGCCAGTTGACGGCGAGTCCCAACGCGACAAGCGCCAAAAACCAGTTCGACCAGCGGGTTGCGACAAAACCAACGGCGACGAGAACGGCGCCCGCGAGCCCTACGAACGTAAGATGATTGGGGGATATGACTTCGGGAATTCGCTGTGCGATGGCGGCGATCAGGCCACTCTCTTCGCATGATTGGCTTGCATTTTCTCTGACGCTCGGCACTGTGACCTCGTCAATGCGCCATTCGAAACGGACGGCAACTTCTGCGATGGACTAAACCCGCGCCGCTAACGGGAAACTAAGCCTTCATCGGAAATTACCGGCGCCATTTTGGCGATTTAGCCCTACCGGGTCAATTCATTTTATTAATTCGTCCCGTTTGAATGCGCAGCGAAGTCTTGGCGAACTGCAGGCGTTCGCCGGCCGACTGCGTTAAACTCTGAAGGTCGCGGTCGATTAGGCAGCCTTAGCTTTATCTGGCCGCAATCGACATTCCCGCCGTTTCAATTGTATGGCGAGCGATCATCGCTTCCTCGTCGGTCGGCGTCACGAAAACCGGTATGCGCGATTGAGACGCCGAGATGAGCGACTCGTTGCGCGCATTCGCCGTCTTGTCGAGCGCCAGCCCCATCCAGCTCAGCCCTTCGACCACGCCGGCCCGGATAAGAGCGGAGCGCTCTCCAATTCCAGCGGTAAAAACCAGCGCGTCGAGCCCGCCAATCACCGCCGTTAGCGCGGCGATCTCCATTTTGATGCGATGAATGAAGTAAGCGATCGCCGCCGCGGCGCGCGGCTCCTTCGACGCCTCGAGCGCGCGCATGTCATGCGACACGCCGGAAAGGCCAAGAAGGCCGGAGCGTTCATAGAGCAGATGTGAAAGCTCTTCGGAATTCATCCCTTCGCTTTCCATTAAATAAAGCAGCAACCCGGGATCAATCTCTCCGCAGCGCGTGCCCATGGGAAGTCCTTCCAGCGCCGAAAAACCCATGGTGGTGGCGATCGAGCGTCCGCCTTTCAACGCGCAAAGCGACGCGCCATTGCCGAGATGCGCGACAATGACGCCGCCCTCGGCATGAATCGGATCGATTATACGCAGACGCCGGGCGATATACTCATAGGACAGGCCGTGGAATCCAAAACGGCGCAATCCTTTCTCATAATAAGAATAGGGAAGCGCATAGGCGTCGTCGACGAAAGCATGTCCACGGTGGAAGGAGGTGTCGAAACACGCGACCTGCGGCACATGCGGAAACGCCTCGAAGGCGCCCTCGATTCCGGCGAGATTATGCGGCTGATGCAGTGGCGCGAGCGGGATGAACGCCCTCAACGCCGCGAGCGTTTCGGCATCGACGATAACCGGTGCGGAGAAACGCAGCCCGCCGTGCACGACACGGTGGCCGATCGCGCTGATCGTCGCTGTCGGATAGGCGACTTCAATCCATTTGAAGATCTCCGCAATCGCCTTTCTGTGGGTGAGCTTGGCGGCGAGCTTTCTCTCGCTCGCCTTTTCATCGACGACGTCGACGCGAAAGCGCGGCTTCGCGCCGATCCCATCGACCGCGCCCACGACCATCAGCTGCGGCCAGTCGGCAGCCGCGGCGAAGAGAGCGAACTTCACCGAAGAAGACCCGGCGTTGAGCGTGACGACGAGATCAGCCATGTCTTCCGCGCCTCCAGGCCCTGCTACCAGACGCGGCGGCGTCGCTCCGCTTCGAACGTCTTGCCGAGATAGACCACGCTCTCCAGCCGCAAATCGCCCTTGGGATGGAAAGCGTCGGGGCGCGGCTTCAATTCGCCATTCTCGAATTCCAATCCGAGCAGCGCATACGCCGCCGACAACATGCGGGCTGCGGCTCCGGTGTACCAGCTCCAACCGCCGCGTCCCTCATAACCCGCGCCGTTATAGACGTCAGCCGGCTGCTGGTGCGGCGGCAGTCCGTAGATGTCGGCCGCCTCGGGCGTCGTGAGCTTGGAAATCGGCGAGATCGCGACCCATGTCTCGAACGCGGTGCGAAACAATTCGTCGGCGGCGCGCGAATCGCCATCCTGTTGCGCTTGTGCGGCGAGCTTCGCCAATGCGTCGACGAACCAGGAAACGCCATGTGAATATTGACCGCCGTTTTCGCGCACGCCGGGCGGATATTCGGCGCTGCGTCCCGGATAGGGGCGCGAATGTTCGTCATAGGGAGGAGCGACGAGCAGAACGCGATTGCCGAATCCAAGCACATCCAGGGCTTTTTCGATTGCTTCGCGTCCCCGCGCGGCGTCGACGGCGTTGGTCAAAGTGGGCCATGAGGAGGTCATCGCGCTCATCGGCGCGACTTCGCCGCCGTCGTCGGCATAGGCGCGAATATAGCGGTCGCCGCGCCAGCAGCCCTCGAGCGCGGCGCGAAGCTTCTCGGCGCGCGCCCGATAGCGCTCGGCGCGTTCGGCGTCGCCTTTCGCCTCGAAGAGCGGCGCGATGTCGAGAAGAATGCCATGCAGGAAGAAGCCAAGCCACACGCTCTCGCCGCGGCCGTCTTCGCCGACGAGATTCATGCCGTCGTCCCAGTCGCCCGTGCCCATCAGCGGCAGGCCATGCGCGCCGAAACGGTCCAGCGTCCATTCGATGGCGCGCGCGCAATGGCCGAGCAGCGTATCCTTGTCGCGCGATGTCAGCGGCACGGTCGCTTCGCCTTCCTGATCCTTCGGTACGGGATTGGCTTCGAGGAAGGTCTCGACTGCGTCGAGGATTGCGTAGTCTCCGCTTCCACGGACGTAGCGGATCGTCACATAGGGTAGCCAGAGGTGAGGGTCCGACGCATGCGTGCGGTCGGCGAGTCCGGTGCCGCCATTCGGCGCGCGGTGCCACCATTTGCACGCGTCGCCCTCGATATATTGATGCGCGGCATGCAATAGGATTTGCGCACGGGCGCGCTCAGGCGCGAGATGAATCAGCGGAATGACGTCCTGCAACTGGTCGCGATAGCCCGTCGCGCCGGAACGCTGCGACGGTCCCGTACGTCCCCACAGGCGAGCGGCGAGCAGTTGATAAGGCAGCCAGTCGTTGACCAGACGGTCGAAGTCGGGGCGATTGGTCTTAATGCGCAACACCGAAAGCTGATCGTCCCAGGCGCGAGCGTTCGCCGCGAGTTCGGCATAGGCGTGCTCGGGATCGCGCGCATAATCGGCAAGTCGTCTTGCTTCCTCGATCGTCGTCGTCTGTCCGAGCGCAATGACGACGACGGCTTCCTCTCCTGCCGGCACGTCGATGGCGCCGCTGAACGCGGCGACCTTTCTTTCATGCGCGGGGGCGCCGGCATCGGGGTGACCGTGCTCGACCATGTACGGCAGATAAGGATCGCGGCTCTCATGCCCGAGAAAGCGGCGACGCGACGTTTCCGCGAATTCGGCCGGCATCGAGGTCGTTACAAAGGCCCAGCCGCGCACGAAATTGTTGCGGGGATTGCGGAAGTAAATGGAACGCA
Source organism: Methylocystis sp. (assembly GCA_050174515.1). Classification (GTDB taxonomy): domain Bacteria; phylum Pseudomonadota; class Alphaproteobacteria; order Rhizobiales; family Beijerinckiaceae; genus Methylocystis. The sequence goes on along the minus strand of JBFXJV010000022.1, from coordinate 7,214 downwards.
CATTCTCGTCGATGATCGATTCCAGCGCGCCGAGACTTTCGTTCGGCGTTTCCGCCAATACGATTTCCATCGAAGGCGTTATCTGCAGCAGGCGCTCATGATCGCTCTTGTTGCGAATATTCAGAATCTTGAATTCGATCGGCTGCGTGGGGCTCACGAATACCGTCATCTCGAGATCGAGGCGATCACGCTCGGCGCGATAGACGGCGACTCCCGGCGAGAACGTCACTTGATAATCGGCGTCGCGGCGACGCAACGGCACGAAGGTCGGACTATGCGCGTCGGTTCGGGCAAGATCATAGACATAGAGGTTCTGGCCGGGTGGAGCCATGCGGCCCTCGCCCATGCGAAACGGCGTGATGCTGTTCAGTCTCGAATTGCCGTGGAAGGAAAAAATATCGCCGTCATTGGTGAGCACTGCGCCCTGTCCAAAGGCGTTGGCGATGACATGGGCGAAAGGACGCGGCGTATCGGGCGTGAGCGTGACGCTCCGTCCATCTTGAGAAAAAGCATAGCGCGGCTTCTTCGGCGGCGACGGTAGAATAAGCCCGCGGCGACGCGACAGCGCCCTGTTCAGCGACTCGGGCGCCGCAGGGGCAATGCCGAGATGACGCGCGATGGAATCCGTCGCTCTGCCCATGTCGCGGGCCCAGCCATCGACAATGATCAGTTCGGTCGCGCCTGCGGCGGCAAGCTCGACTTCGACCCGCAGACTGGCGCAAGGCTCGAAGCCATAGAGCAGGCCTTCGTCTTTCGGATCGCGCGGCGCGGCCAATCCGAGCAGGCTGTCAGGCGCGTTGGTCGATCCCATTCCATAAAAGCGCGACTTAACGTCCTCATAGCCGAGGACGGAAATCTTCGCGTCAGCGGCGCCGCCAATGGCGTGAAAGCCGATCTCGGGCGACAGCCGGCGATCGGACTGGCGGCGCGCGCCGCCCTTGAGCAAACGGTTTTGCGCGAAAATCGCATTGAGCGAGCGGACGTACCAAGTGCCGACATGAATCGCATTGTATGCCGCGTCGCGAAGCTCGACGCCGGTTTCGTTGAGCACCCATTCACGCAACGACGCGAGCACCAGTTTACGATGGCGCTGTTCGAGATTGACGATTTTCAGCCGGGAGATCTCGACCGCTTCGTCAGCGGCGAGCGAGACACGCGCTTCGACCGCGAATCCGTTACGCTCCGCCATGAAGAACAGGCAATTCTCACCCGCGTCGGTGAGCGACGCCTGAGCGGCCTTGCAGCGGGTCGGCGCCTCGCCGATCGACCAGAGCTCGCCGCCGTCCTCGCGCAGAAACAGGAAGCGTCCGCGCGGATGGGCGTGATCGTCCGGCCGCCGCGTCAAATCGATCGGCGGTCCGCCGCGCGCCACGCCTTCGATGCGAATCGCGCCCTGCCCGTCTTCGAACCACTCGCTCGTCATCAGGCCGTTGGTCAGTTTCAACGGTCGCGAGCCGGGCACGCCGCCGGCGCCGGTGATGCCCTTGATCGTCACTTTCTGCGCGCGCGCCAGCCGTCCGAGAAGAAAGATAACCAGGCCGAACGCGACGAGTCCGGCGTAGATCAGGTAGCCGCTGACCAGATAGGCGTAAGACGGCGGCCGCGTATGCGCCAATTGCTCGGAGGCGCTCCATGCGCCGTCCCAGTCCCCGCCGCGAGGGATATAAAAGGGAAGCAGGAGCGGCGCCCATGTGCCGAAACGGCGAATCCCTTCCGGGATCGCGCGGCTCGTTTGCGACTTGCCGAGAAAGCGCGCGGCCTTTTCGTCCGCCACATCGCCGCCGACGAAAGAAAGATTGACGAGCGTCGCGACTCGCAAGCCCATATGGTCGAACCAGATCAACACGCGCAGCGCGTCATAGGCGAGGAGCGCGGTGAAAATATCGAGGCTCCAAGCGCGGAAATCGGAGTCGGGAAGGATGTAATTCATCCAGCTCGCGACGCCGGTTCTGATGAGACCGTCCTGATTGTACCAAGTGGGATCGGGCGACGCCTTGAGGAAGGAATAGATCACCGGCGCCATCCACAGACCCCAGCGCAAAACCCGCACGGCGTTTTCGACGAGCATGTCGAGTCCTTGCCAGCTCGCGAGTGTGCGAAGCGGCCGCAGGCTGCGCTCGACGAGCGCCGTCAGGAAGAACAGATTGATCGAAAACAGCGGTGCCGCGAACACCCATTGAATGACGCCCGAGAACGACTCGTCAAAGAATAGTCTCACGCCGCCGTCGACTTTGCCGAGATCCGTCGCGCCCCATTTGGAAAACAACGGCCGAACGACATAGTCGTTGATCGGCCGCCCGTCGGCCGCATAGTCGAGCGACGTATAGGCGAAGAATTTCGTCACGATCGTTTCGATCTGCCCTGCGTCGAGATACCAGGCGACCGCGCCGGCGACGAGCCCGCCGAGGAGCGCGCCGAGCGAATAGACTCGCCAGCTGCGCAGATGCTGGCGGCGCCCGTTCTTCAGCGCGGCGAAATCGATAGCCGCGTCGACCCCTGCATAGGCGAGAGCGCCCGCGACGGCGCCGAACAGAAACCTGTCGCCGCCGCTCGCCGCCGGAAGCCCGACCATCAAGGCGAGTCCGACCGCCGCGCCGGCGACGGCGCCGCGGAAATAATTGGAGGGGTGCAGATAAAGCTCTTTGACGCGCGCAAAGAACGGGGGCGTGGAGTCGGTGCTCTCCACGATCGCGCGCGCCAGCGGGAAAAGCGCTGCGCCGATCAACGCGCCGCCGACCGGACCCGAGGCGGAGATCACCGCAACGGCCGGAGGGAACGAGACGATCAGCCCGGCCGCGAGCAGCAGCGCCATGAACACCAGGCCGTAGACGGCGCCCTTTTCGGCGCCTGTCCGCCAGTCGTGAAACACCACGACCTGAAGCGAGGGAGTCGCCCGCAAGAGGCCGGCCATCGCCTGAGTCACGAGATAGGTTTGGCCCCACAGGCCGGCTTGCGCCAGCGCCGCCGCCACGGCCGCGACCGCCGCTGTCACCGGATAGGGCGCATAAGGCGCGACAAAATACGAAACCGAGGTCGCGATATAGGGGGTCAGCGAGGCGATGAAAGCCGAGGCGAACAGAACGCCATGCGGGCGCCACTGTCGCGGGAGGAATCGGCCAAGCGCGAGCGGCACGCCGACCACGATCGACTCATTGAGCAGAAACAGCACCAGCGTTCGGCCGGCGATTTTCTTGAAAGCCTCCGGAACGTCGAGGCAGAACAGCAGCCCGCCGCCGATCTGGGTGACGACCGGCGAGCCGAGCGCAAGCAAGAGGCAGAACTGCAACGGCAGGACGAACAGCGCCGCGCGCACCGCCATGCGCGAGCGCGCCCTCAGCGTGACCACCCCGGCAAGATAGAGAATGGTGGCGGTTCCTGCGCCGATAGGCGAAAATCGGAACAGTTCGGCGAAATTTTCCGGCGCGCGCCACAAAACGCCCGAGCGGTCGCACAGCAGAGTAAAAGTCGCGACGACGACGAAATCCACGGCGAAATCGGCCGCTTGGCGCGTGCTCTCGGACGAGCGGCGCAGCATAAAAATCGTGGCGCCGGCAAAGAAGCCGGCGACGATCGCGTGCTCGCCGCCGCCCGCCGCCTCCAGCGCCGCGAAGACCGCAAAGCCCGCGCCGATGATGATGCGTTCAAACAGGGCGCTGCTCACGTCCGATTCGCCACGATTGACAGCCATGGATCTCCTCCGCGCCTCTATCGTATCCGGCATTTTTATCGTTAATGGCCGGAATCAGCGGCGATCGTAAGGAATCCCTTGCCGGAGGCGGGGGAAAAAGTCGACTCCCGCCTCGCTTCGGCGCCCTGGCGCTTCGCAGCGCCGCCGAGAGCCGCTATAGTCTACAACGCTTTGTCGCCCCGGCCGCGTATCGAGGGCATCAGCGAGTGGACGAGATGGAAGAGCCCCTGCCCGCGCCGCCAGCCGACATGCGCGACGACGACCCGAAGGGCGCCTCCGCCGCAACGCCCGCCGAGCGCCTGTCGCTTCTTGTCGAACGAGAACGCTTCGCGCGCAAGGACGCCGGTCCACTTGACGAGCGCATGGCGAACCTAGCCGGCGCGCTGCGCCGCGCGCGCCTCGAAAACGCCGAGCGCTCCGCCGCTATTTCTGATTTGCGCGCCGCCGAGATCGCCCGTCTGGAAATGCTCGGCGAGGCGCTGGCGCCGGTCCTGGCGCAGCTGCCGGACGATTGCGATATTTTCGACGTTGGCGTTGCGCCAGGGGAAAGGCCGCGCCTGTTCATCGACCAGATCGGCTTTGTCGAAATGGATCGCGACAGGCGCACCTACCGGTTCCTTCAGGACACGCGCCACGGCCGAGTGGGGCTTTGCGAAAGCGACAGCGCCGACGATCTCGTCGAGGCGATCACCGCCTATATCGCGCATCGTCTGATCGAACGCGAAAAGGCGCTGGCGATCGATTACGCGAGCGGCGGCGCGGCGCAGGCGCTGGCCGTCAGGGCCGCCGCGGCGCGCGAAAAGTCGACCGCGCGCGACGACAAATCTTTCTCCGGCAAGGTCACACAGGCCGCCGCATTCATCGCTGAATTTTTTGGCGCGGCCGCGTTCTTTGCGCTGCTGGCCGTATTGGCCGCGTGGGTCTATCGGACTTATTTGGCGAGCTAGGCTTCACAGCTCTACTGATTCAAGCTCGACGATCTCTCCAGCCTCGCTTAATCCGCGTCGGCGCAGAATTATGCTCAAAGCGTCGTCCCTGCGCGCGATTTCGTAAAGATTATAGGCCGCGCCCGGATAATGGCCGCCAGGACGCGCCGACGCAGACGCCACGCCGACGACAGGCGCATCGGCGTCGGGACCCGGAAGACGATACAGGCTCGGCTTGTGATTATGTCCATGCACAATGAGCTCGGCGCCGTGGCGGGCGATCGCGCCTTCGAACGCCACGGCGTCTTGGAGTCCGCGCAGCGGCTTCGCGCCGCCGACATGCGGCGGATGATGGAGGCAGACGACGCGCGCCAGCCCTTCCGCCTTGGCGCGATCCAGCAGCTCCGCGAGGCCCGCAAGTTGCGCCTCCCCAAGCCGACCCGAGGCGACGAAAGGCGCCGTAGGCACGCCAGTGTCGAGACCGATCAACGCCACGCCGCCGCGCCTGCGCAAATAGGGAAAGCCCGCGCCTTCGTTCTCGCCGCTTGTCCAGGGCGCGAAAACGTCGTGAACGAGGTCGGTCACGCTCGCCACATAAGCGTCGTGATTTCCCGGCGTGAAGCTCACGTCGCGTGGCGCGCCGAGAGAGGCGAGCCAGTCCTTGGCCAGCGCGATTTCGCCGGGAAGTCCGATGTTGACGATGTCGCCGGTCATGACGACATGATCCGGCGCCTGCGCCTTGATGTCGGCGACGATCATGCCGAGCACGCCCATGTCGTGCTGAGCGCCGCGCTTATAGAGCCAGTTCACATAGCCGGTGACGCGCTTGCCGAGCAGCTCGGCGAGATTTGGCCGAGGAATAGGACCGATATGCGCGTCGGAGAGATGAGCGAGCCGAAAATTCAAGAAAGCCTCTTATCCCTCCACGCCCGTCCGAGGGCGGCGCTTTCTGCTAGGATGGGCTGGCGATTAGTAGAGCCTTCGCCGTTCATTTGCCAGAGTGACGGCAATCGGAGTCAGTTTTGACGGAGCAGGAGCAGGCGGGCGAGACGCATTCTAAGCGATCTCATTTCACGCGCAGGATTATCGCCCTGGGCGCGCGATTTCAGCGTCCCATGACATTAGGCGTGCGCGGACTTGTGCTTGACGATCAGCGCCGCGTGCTGCTGGTTCGTCACACCTATGTGGATGGTTTCTATCTGCCGGGCGGCGGCGTCGAAAGCGGCGAAACGCTGGTCGACGCGCTCAAGCGAGAACTCCACGAGGAAGCCAACGTCCTGCTCGATGAGCCGCCCGAACTTTTCGGCGTCTATTTCAATCGGCGCTTCTCGGTTCGCGACCATGTCGCGCTTTACGTCGCGCGTTCTTATCGCATCACAGAGCCGCGCGCGCCCGATCGCGAAATCGCCGAGGCCGGATTCTTCGCGCTCGACGCGCTGCCGTCGGACACGACCCTCGCAACCCGCGCGCGCCTCGCCGAGGCGCTGGAGAAGGCGCCGATTTCACCTTTCTGGTGAGGATTTTGGGGCGTCCGCGCCGGCGGCCTCGGCCAGGATTCGTAAATCGCGCCAGCCATAGGCGAGATCGGGAAGGACGACGCCCGCAACTTCCCAGACGCCCTCGACGCCGAGAGGCGCCGCGCCGAGCGCCTCGTAAAAGCCGCGCGCCCTGGGCGCGTCGCGCAACACCCATACCGCCGCGCTTGCGCAGCCGGCGGATAACAGGTTTTCGGCAAGCCGCGCCATCAGACGTCTGCCCAATCCCTGGCGCTGCGCGCGCCGCAGCAGATAGATCGTGGCGATATCGCCGTCGAAGCCCAGCGGAACGAGCTTCGGATTGGTCTGGCGGTCGCAACGCGCGAAACCGACCGGAGCGCCGTCCTCAAGCGCCACGAACACGCCCTTGCCGCTCTCGCCCGAACCAATCCTGTCCCGCCAGCGCCGCGTCCAGTCGTCGAGGTCGATCCCCGCCAGCGCTTCCCCTGACATGAGCCCGGCGTAAGTCTCGCGCCAGGCCGCAGCGTTGATCTCGGCAATCGCCCTGGCGTCGTCCAAGTCCGCCGGACGCAAGCAATATTCCGCCATGGGCTTCTCCCCGTTTGGCAGGCTCGCATGCGGCATATCGCGCCGCAACCTGAAGTTTTGCGGCGCAGTCAACGCGTGATATGGCCTGCGCCCAGGATCAAGCCGCCAGATGATCGATCTCGCCGTAAAATTTGCGCCGCTCACGGCCGCCGACGACGCACATATCGAAAAGCTCGACGAACGCGCGTTCGGGCCGGGCCGATACGCGCGCACGGCCTATCGCCTGCGCGAAGGCGTCGAGCCGGATCGCTCGCTGTCCTTCGTCGCGCGGATCGGCACGCTGCTCGTCGGCGTCAACCGCATGACCCCGATCCTCGTCGGATCGACGCCCGCGCTCCTGCTGGGACCGCTGACCGTCGAGCCGGCGTTTCGCCAGCAGCGCGTCGGCGAGACGCTGGTCAAATATTCGCTGGACGCCGCGCGGGAAGCCGGTCACGGCCTCGTCCTGCTCGTTGGCGACGAGGACTATTACGCGAGGCTGGGCTTCGCCCGCGTGCCGCGGGACAAAATCACGAT
>JBFXJV010000021.1:0-16676 GCA_050174515.1 Methylocystis sp. | reverse complement strand
TAGTCTTTCCATGGTCAATCGCAATGGGCGCAAAATCCGTAGTGACCGCCAGAATGAGTTGATTTAGATCAATGACATGGAATTCAGAACGGCGGCGCTCCTTTAGCTGAGCTAAGACGAGCATCTGCTCCACAATAGTTTGCATTCGGCGTACGTCTCTGTTGAGTTCGTACTTCGCAGGGCTATCGTCCAATGTTTCAACGCGCGACCGTAGTATCGTAAGCGGCGTGCGCAATTCATGCGCCGAATTTGCGGTGAAACGTCGTTGGCGCTCGACGCCTTCATTCACGCGTTCAAATGCCCTATTTACGGCATCGATGAAAGGAAGCGTCTCCGTTGGCTGTCCCGTCGTGGAAAGGCGTTGGTTGAGAGAATTGATATCGATGGCGGCGACGCTCGCAGCGAGAGCACGCATCGGCGCAAGTCCTCGTTGGATGGCAACAACAGCAACAACCACCATGGCTATGGACAAAACAAAAAACAAAAAAGTATCCCTATTGCGGTCGATGTGAATCAGTTGATATAAAATATCATCCCAGTGGAAATAACAACCGTAAGTTATTATATGAAATTTACCAAGTGGCGAATTTTCCGATAGCAAATATCCGTATAGCATCTTGTTTGCATCGTTGGCTAGATGAAATCCAAAATATATTTTTTCGAAAAATTTCAAATTCGTAAAGTATGATCCAAGTTCTACCGAAGATCCTGGTAGAATATAATGATTTTCTGCGTCGACAACTGCAAATTTAAACTCTGGATTGCGTTCCTTATGCGCGCGCAATTCGTTTGTTGTTTCGATATATTTCTGCCCGTGTTCGTCAATCCGAATTGATTCAAGGACGATTCCTCTTGCTCTTTTTGTTGTCCAACCGCTAAGAGGCACTGTTTGATGGAATCCGGCAAGAATTGCAGATAATGGTAAAGTTACAAGAGCGGGTGACAAAACAAAAACAAGAAATGATCCGGCTAGCCAATAGGTTATAAGCCTCGAAGACAATGAGCGTAGCTCAATCACGATTTTTTTCCTTGATGAGATAACCAATCCCTTTTGGCGCATGGATTTCGACGCCGGCATCTCTTTCGTCGAGCCGCTGTCGCAATCGACAAACGAGCATTTTTAACGCGCCGAGATGCGAGCAGTCGTCCGACCCGTAGATTTCTTCGATTAATGCCGGATAATTGACCGCTCGGCCTGCACGTCTCGTCAACGCTTCTAGCAATATCAACTCACGACGTGGCGGAATGAAAGGCTCCCCCCGAATAGAAGCGTCATGAGAGTTGAAATCGAACGAAAGTGCGCCGATCCTACTCTCAGGGAGAAGCTCTCCCCCCGGTCGCCTGAGGCATGCGCGAATTCGTGCAACCAATTCTTTCGCCGAGAAGGGCTTCGTCAGATAGTCATCAGCTCCAGCTTCTAGACCATCGACACGCTCATCAATGGTTCTCGCGGCCGTGACGACCAATATACGAATGCCTGGGCGCTTCCGTTTTACTTCCGGGAGTATGGACATACCGTCTCCGTCGGGGAGACGGCGATCGAGCAGTACAAGCGGATAATCATGATCCATAATCGCTGTGGACGCATCCTCTAATGTGCTGACTCGATCGGCGACAAAACCAGATTTGGTGACATGGCGAGAAATTAATTTCGCGATGTCGACTTGATCCTCAACAATAAGAATTCGCATCGAACGACGCTCCCCTCTCCGCCGACCTTGGCGAGTATCATTCGTTTACCAAGTTTAGGGGAGTGTTGCGTTCGTGCAACATCAAATTTATTTCGGCGCGATACGCCTAACCACCCCCAATGACCCTCAAATGTGACCATGCGGTTACCGGCGATCGGTAAAGTGCCAAGATCAGGGGTTGGGACATGCGGCGGATCAACTGGTTTCTTTCGATATTCGCGATTTTGCAGGGCTTCGGCTTTGCTTCCTACGCGCACACGGAGATTTCTCGCGATCACGCGATTGTATTTGTTCCTAAACTTCAAGAACGTTGTTCGCCGGACCAGGGAGGCGGCGATATTCCGACGCCTAGTCGCAATTGCCGCCAACAATATTGTTGTGTCTTCTGCTCCTCTCGGGCTGGCGCGGACTTCGTCCCAGCGCCAAGCTTCGTTGACGACCTTCAGCTTAGGTATCCAATTGCGTACCTGGTATATTTAAGCACGTCTGACCACAGGGCATTTCGCCCGTTCGCATGCGAGCGCGCATTGCCGCCGCGTGGGCCGCCTCAATTCTCCTGACTGCGGCCACGGCGCGCTCGCGCCTGAGAACTCTCGCAGAATTCGCGCGTTCCTAGCATCGCGACAGGAGAATCGCATGTTCCGTTCCACGCTATTGCACGGCGTTTCCGTCGGCGCACTCGCTCTTGTTTCGTCATCTGTCCTCGCTCAACAGACGCTTCCAACGATCGATGTCCGCGCAGCGGCGGCCCGACCGCCACGAGCCAATGTCCCGGGGCTTGCCGGCGACGGACGACAAGGAGTTAGCACCAAGGACAGACCTGGGTCTAGTCAGAAGGGCGCCGGTCTTGGCGGACGCTTCACGGGCTATACAGTTGATCTCGACACTCCTGCTATGGTCGGCAAGACCAATACGCCGATCCTGCAAACGCCGACGGCGATACAAGTTGTCACGCGCGAGACAATGGACGATCAACAATCGACCTCTGTCCTAGATGCTGTCGTCTCAAACGTTAGCAGCGTAGCCATCGCGGGAAACCAATTCTACGACCGGTTCATCATACGTGGTTTCGATGTCGGGCGTAACGTATATCGCAACGGACTTAGAGTCGCCGAACTGACCAATCTCGAAATAGCGAATCTGCAATCGATTGAGGTGCTCAAAGGTCCCGCAGCGATGCTGTATGGACGAATTGAGCCGGGAGGCCTCATCAATCTAGTCCCTAAGCGCCCTTTGCTCGATCCGTACTATTCCGTTCATGAGCAGACCGGCTCATTTGGCTATACGAAAACGACGGTCGACGCGACGGGACCGCTGAACGCCGACAAGTCATTAGCCTACCGCTTCAACGGCGCTTATCTCAACACGGGTTCGCATCGCGATTTTATTCAGCGGGAGAATGTTTTTCTCGCGCCCACGCTTACTTGGCGACCCGATGATCGATTTACGCTCAATATCGATGGCGAATATCAAAACCTTGGATTTTCTGCCGACGCATTCAATGCAATACCAGCAATTGGCCGAAGACCGGCAAGCGTCCCAATTTATCGTGACTACGCGGAACCCTCATTGACGTTGGCGAAACCTAATCGGCAAGAACGACTTTTCATCGCCTATGATGCAACTTTGAAGTTGACGGACACATGGAAAATTGTGAATCGCTTTTCGTATTGGAATCTCAATTTCCTCGAGAACGATACGATTACGTCGGGATTTAACGTGAATACCGGGATGCTTACGCGTAGCCAATATTTTATCCCTAACGGCAATCAACGAACTCTTTCGACTAATCTCGACCTTTTGGGAGAGTTTGCGACCGGCCCATTCAAGCATGAAATCCTCTTGGGGGGCGACTATTATCAGGCATCGTATAACCGGCTGGGATTTTTTGGCCGAACGCAGCTGCTTCAACCGATCAATATCTGGTGGCCTGTATATTCGAACATCGGTATTTCCCCACTTTATGCGCTACAACAGAACAATTTTGATATCTTCAAAGAAAATTGGCAAGGGGTTTATGGACAGGATCAGATTTCCTTCATGGACGACCAAGTTCACCTGTTGTTGGGTGGAAGGTATGATTCAACAATCGTCGGCAGAGGCTTTAGCTCGCTTTCGCGTTTCGACGCAAACATGGCGTTCCGGAACGTTCCAGCGAAAGCGTTTAGTCCTCGTGTCGGCCTCGTTATCCAACCACTGCGATGGCTTTCATTCTACACAAATTATTCTCGGTCCTTTGGGGTCAGCAATGGACTGGCGCAAGACGGCTCCGTTCTTCCGCCACAGAAGGCGAGCCAGTTCGAAGGTGGCATTAAGTCGGAACTTCTTGACAAGCGCTTGTCAGCGTCCGTCGCGTATTACGTTATCACCAAGACTAACGTGCTTGCACGCGTTCCAGGCACGACGTTCTCTCGACCGATCGGAGAGGCGGAGAGCAATGGCTTTGAGATGGACGTGGAAGGTAGGATCGACGATAATTGGAGCTTGATTGCAAATTACAGCTTTACAAAGGCGAGAGTAACAAAAGACAATTCCGCGGGGGGCGGATTGGGAAACACCGGGAATCGACTGCCTAATGTTCCTCTTCACTCAGGAAACGTCTGGATCAAGTATGACTCGGACGGAATGCTTAAAGGACTGAGCGTTGCTGGCGGAGTCAACGTTGTAGGCGAGCGCAAAGGCGACGTCGCTAATACTTTTGAGCTTCCCGGCTATGCGCTATTGAACGGAATGCTCTCCTACAGCGTTGAGCCTTTAAGTGTGCCATGGGTGAAACTGTTCACGGCGCAAGTGAACGTGAACAATATACTAAACACGACGCATTATCTAGCCGCCAATAGTCGCTTCAGCATTATCCCTGGAGCGCCGCGGTCCTTTCTTGTTTCGCTGCGTGCTGAGTTTTGATCATACCGTGAGCGGAGTTTGTCGGGGTTCCCCGGTGGATAGAGCCGGCGAGGGGGGATTTCTCGTCGTCGGTCTCACCCGGAGCTTGCTGTCGTTTCGATTTCGCGTCGAGTAAGTATCATTTTTCAAATTTATTCTGCGCTTCGCATAGATCCATTCAATAGGATTTGTGACGGCTGCTGAAAGCACAATGCATTTAGCTATCCGCGTCTATATATGGCGAAAAAAGTGGCCAGCGCAGCAAAGTGGTATGCGGGAGTGATGCAATACCGCCGCGTGCTCCTTCGTAGAATAGCCGAATCAACCAGTTCTGACCGTTTCGTTAATGGAGATCGTCATGAGCTATGCTCAAAGTCAAGAAAAACATTTCGTTCAGCGCCTGCAGCGCGCTCTGCCCCTTCGTGCATACGGCAGGCCAACATTGCTCGCCTTCCTACGTTCGCGCCGACTCATTGGGCCTGCTTCTCCTAGATTGAAGGTGATCGGCATTTCTACAACCGGTGCGGCAAACGGTTTTATGTGCAGATTTAGAATTGAAGGTCGCGCCTACGAAGAGACCTTCTTCGCGCCTCTCGCCCACATCGCTCTTGATCGCAGGCATCCGATTACGAGGGAAATCGACAGCTATTTCAAGAGCCGCGTAGAACTAATACGCCCCCGATGAAACTTTCTAGCACGACTTTGACAGAATTTTTTAGGCTGCGTTGTTTGGAGATTCCTTTTTGTCGGCGTGCATGATTCATAGGGGGCAGTTTCTTGGAGAGACGACCATCACTGGGTCGTAGAGGAAAATCTCGAGACTTGGCTGGCGCCGTTTCTGGCGTGGATTGGGTATAAGGCTTGCCGTCGCACGTGTTCGCTTTACGTTGAATGCCTGAGCGGTCCGCGAAGCCGGATATCGCGCTCGCGGAAATCGATCCCGTGATCAGTGCCGGCTCTGGACTATCCCCCCGTTCCGACATGGGCTCGACACTGTTTTATCCCGGGATTTGATGATGCAATCTTTTCCATGGAATCGAAAGATGCGCTCTGGGCCAGATTCTGCACGGCGGCGCCCGCACGACAGAAGCGGAGCGTCGAGCGATACAACATAGTCAAGAGAGCCTGAGAGCTCTGGCCAAGCGATAGGGCGTCAATCGGAAATCCGTCGCCAATTGGAAAAAGCGCTCTTCGGCTTCTGACGAGCGCACGGGGCGGAGAGACCCGCACTCCACGGCGCTTCTCTTGAAAAGGAAGCGGTCGTCGCCTCCTTCCGAAAGCGCACGCTGCTGCTGCTCGACGATTGTCACCACGTCTTGCAGGCGGCGGTCACGCATCTGGCGCGGTCATCGCTGCGCCGCTGCGTGCAAAGGCATGGGATCAGCCGGCCGCCGGACGTTGAAGGCGACAGGCTCGCAATGAAGCAGTTCAAATCCTATCCGATTGCCTTTTTTCGTCGACATCGCAGAACTGCAGACCGCAGAAGGAAAGCGTTATCTTTTCTTCGCCATAGACCGCACGTCGAAGTTCATCTTTGCAAAGCTGTTCGACATAGCGACGGGAGGTCGCTTTCACCGTTTTCGCGATGAGCCTGTCGCTCATCGCCGCCTTGCTTGCGCTGTTGTTGATGGGAGACGTCATCGGCCGAATTTTTCGCGCATTCTCGGTAACCCTGTCGAAGAGGTTCTCGTCTCACTTGTCGTCTCCCTCACCACGGCGCCCATGCTCGCGGACCTTGTCCTGCGTTCTTGATCCGAGGCGGAACGAAACATGGCGGCGCGCTTCTTCGAAACTCGCGCTGATGGCCGTGGGAATGGATTTCTCCGTCATCGCCTTCATCGGAGTCATTCTCCTGATCGGAATCGTGATGAAGAATGCGATCATGATGGTCGACATCGTAGTGGAGGCGCAACGCGCGGAGAACCTCGAACCGGCGGAGGCTATCCATAAGGCCTGCTTGCTACGGTTTCGGCCGATCATGATGACCACCTTCGCCGCGCTCTTCGCCGCCCTCCCGCTCGCGCTCGGGACGGCTGAAGGCGCGGAGCTGCGTCGGCCGCTCGGCGTCTCGATCATCGGCGGCTTGCTGGTGAGCCAGATCCTCACCCTCTACACGACGCCCGTCGTCTATCTCGCGCTTGAGCGATTTTCGAAAAGACCAGCGTCGGGAGCGACGAAAAGCGTCTGACCTTCTCGGATGAATGACGAAGGCCGGCGCAGATGGTCGTGAAGCCGGCCCGAAAGCGGCGCTGATGCGCTGTGTCGCGGCTACGATGCTTTCGGGCCGCAGGCGGCGAAGGCGGTTGGCGGCCGCGACGCGTCTCCAGCCTTCCGGATCGGATGGCGAGGGAGTTCCTCGGACGTCTTGGCGTCTGCCCTATGTCTTCGCCTCGCGATCCGAAAAGGGCGGCCGTACCTTGGAAGCGACTGCACATCCAAAATTCCCGAAGCGGGGCCCGAATATTTCTTCAAATATAGATTTTTTCCTTATAATACATTGAAAACAAACAAACAAATTCATAAGGCAAATTACGGGAAATAGCTGACTCAAGCGGCCTGCGACGGCGGGCTCACAGCCACCGGCAGGGTAGCGCCGGCAATGGGAACGCCTAAGGCCTTTCGTGCAACCTCCAGCAGATGCTCGTGGTGCGTGAAGAACAGCACTTGCGTCTTCTTCGCCAACTCGCCCAGCACGCGAAACCCGGCCGCCGCGCGCTTGTCGTCGAAGTTGATGAACAGATCATCCGCGATGAACGGCATGGGCTCGGCGTGGTCGAGATAGTCTTCGACCGCCGCGATGCGGAGCGCGAGATACAGTTGGTCCGCCGTGCCGGAACTCATTCCGGCGACCGCCACCCGGCGGCCGTCGTCGCGGATGCCGGCAAGCTGCACAGTGTCATGGTCGTCGAATTCGAGCTGGAGCGTTTTGAACGATCCGCAGGTGAGGATGGCGAACAGCTCGCCCGCGCGCTTGAGCAGCGGCGCCTGCTTTTCGCGTCGGTAACGGTCGATCGACCATTGCAGCAACACAATGGCCGAGCGCAGCCGGACGTATTGTTCGGCGATCTCGGAAATTTCGGCAAGCGCCGTTTGGCGATCCGCCGCGTCCCTCGCCGCCTTGTCGTCTCCGCCGACGGCTTCGAAGGCCCGGCGTGCGGCGTTGCGGGTTTCGCGCGCCTCCATCAGGCGGTTGCGCAATTCCTGCACTTCGTCGTTGATCGTCTGCTCTTTCGCTGCGGTGGCGTCGAGATCGGCGCCAGCGCACTCGGCGGTCAACTCGGCGACCGAGAGACCGTCTCCATCCTGCGTCAGCGCCTTGGTGAGGCGATCGAATTCCGCCGTCAGCGCACGCATCTCATCCGAGCGCCGGATCGCGATGCGAAGATCGTCGATGGCTGAGACAGAAGCTGTCCGCTGCAAGCGCTCGATGATGTCACGGGCCTCGGCGCTCGATGCGCGGCATTCCTCGATCTTCTTCCGCACACCGCCGATGTCTGCCTCTTTGGCGGCTTTGAGATCGCGAATCCGCGCGACTTCGGCTGCGAGCCGATCGAGCTCCAGGACCGCTGCGTCGGGGTCGGCGCCGTGCAGGTGCGGCGCGATCGCTTGCGCCAACGCGACTACGTCGGCCTCGAATGCCGCGGCGTCTCTTTCGATTTTTTCAATCCGTTCGTGCCTCAGGTCATTGATGCGGACCGCCGCCTCGCGCATTTCGTCGATGGCGTTGATTTGCGCTTCGCCGGTCTCGGGCGCCGAAGTGAGCGGGAATTGCAGCGCCTTGAGCGCTGACGTCCAGTCGGTCGTCCACGCTGTCCATTCATTCTCTGCTTTTTCCAGCTCCTTGCGCTTGCGCGTCAAGGCGCCTGCCGCCTTGTGATGCGCGGCATTAAGATCGCGCCGGGCTTTGGCGGCGGTCTCATGCGTGCGTTCCACCGTCGCGGCCGCCTCCAGGACCAGAAGAAACGGCTGGACAGCCAGCGCAGTCGTAGAGACGCCGAGTGCGTCAAGCTCGGCCAGGACGAGTCGCCTGGCCTCGGCTTCACGCTGCTGACAGTCGCCAGCATCCCGCTCTGCGGCGCCGCGTTCCGCCATGAGCTCCAGGATGTCGGAGCGCGCGCGTAGCCACTCGATCATCACGTCGGGGGTCTCAGGCGCGACGAAGACACCCGTCCAAAGTTTGGCCCAGGCAACATCGAGCGCCGTGCGCTCTTCGGCCAGCGCCTTCTCCTCCAGGCCCAGGGACTCCAGCAGATCGTCCTGTTCGTTGATCTGCCGCCCAATCACTGCGAGCTGTGCGGCCGCGTCGGCGTGCTCGAAGCGCAGATCCGCGGCCGCATCCGCAACCTGGATCGCGGTCTCGAAGTCTTCCGCGAGCGCGCCTGAGAGGGAAAAGTTCGCGACCTCATCTTCCGAAACCGCGGCGCCCTCAAGATGGCGCCGCCGGATAATCGACCAGCCCGCGTCGCGCCGGCCGCGCAAGCGTTCGAGTTCATCGGCCGTGACGACCTGTTTGTCGGCGATAAGTCGCTCATGGGCTTTGCGATGACGGGCGCGTTCTTGCTGCGCATGGTGAATGCGTTCGCGGCAGGTCTGCCGCCGTTGATCGAGTTCGCGGCATGAGTCTCGGTGCGCCTCAACGGCGGGCAGCGGCGGAACGGGCATCGACTGAAGATCGGCAGACTCCGCCACAGCCGGGCGCAAGGCTTTCAGCGCGCGTTCAATCGCGGCTTGCGCCTCCTGCTCGGCGCGCTTGGAAATGGCGATTTTACCGGTCAGGTCGCCGAGTTCGCGGACGGCCTTGATGGTCATTGCGAGCTTGGAAACATCGGTCGGCGCGCCGAGGGCATCGATGTCGGCCTCGACCTCGGCGAGTTTCTCTTGCGCTTCGGCGACGGCCGCTTTCGCATTCTCAACCGCGCAGGATTGCGCGCCGCGCCGATTGAGCAAGCCGCGAAGCGCCGCCAGTTTGGCCTTAGCAGGAATCCGCGCGATCGCTTGCTCGATATCTCCGCTCCATTCGAGTTCGGCGGCGAGCCGGAGGAGGGAGGCCTCTGCCGCCGCCAGTTCGGCGCGGCGCTTGGGAAGATCGGCTTTGCCAGCCCGGATCTGGATGCGCCGATCACGAAGTTGTGCAATGTCTTCGGCGCGCGCGAGCAAGCCCTCATCGAAGTTGAGCGCTGCCCGTTCAGCGTCAAGGGCCGCGATCTGCTCGCTCAACGCGGCGATGCGCTCGGCGGCCGCGGCGTCATCGGCCGCCGCCCTCTCCAGAATATTGGCGGCATCGGAACCGAATGCGATCACGGACCCGAGCGCCTCAATGGCGCTTTGCGTCTCCGCGCGTTTTCGCACGTCGCGGCAAACGCGGCGAATGCGATTGAGCCTGCGCAGCTCTGTCGATTTGATCTCGATTTCCCGCTCAATAGCGGTGTGAGCATCGTTCGATGTCTCGAAGGCGCTCTTGAGCGACTGCCAGTTGCTCGTGGTCACGACATTTTCGCGCAGGCCGGCTTCGGCGGCCTTCAGGCGTTCTTCCGCCTGGAAATATTTGCGGTGCGCCGCGCGGCGCGAGGCCCACAGCGCATCGGCTTCCGACTCCATGGCTTTAAGCGTCTCACGCAGGCCCGTGATGCCGGCGCTCGCCGAGAACAGCATTTGGCCGACATCGTCTTGGGCTTGCAAGATATCCTTGCCGCCCTGCTCCAGGCGCGGGTGATCGAGGCTGAACATCCGCGTGTAGAAGCGGCGATCCGCGCCTGCGAGAAATGAGGCGAGCGCCCCCTCGCCTGACAGGAGGGGCATGTCGTCATCACCCAGCAGCGTGTCCTTGTTGCCTTTGCGGCGGCGCACTTTGAGTGTCTCTGCTCCCTTCTCCAGGAATGCCCCCACCCGCATGGCGTTGTATTCATGCAGGAAGTTACGCGGTGAATTTGCCGGGATGCCGAAGAGCAAATCCTCGACGCCGCCCATGGTCGTGGACTTGCCGGCTTCATTCTCGCCCAGCAGCATCTGGAAGTCAGGGTTTCCAGCCGGAAGGTGGATGGTGGCGTTCGTGAAATGCCCGTATTTGAGAAGATCAAGCTGTCGGATGCGCATAAATTACACCTTCTCCGCCGTTAGGCGCGCGTTGAGATATGCGCCGGCATGCGCGATGACGCCCGCGATGTCGCCATCGATGGCGGCCCTCAATGCCGTGTCGCTCGACTCCGCTCGAACATCGTGGGGCAGTTTGCGGACCAGATCGCCAAGCTCCGACGCGAGTCGCGCCCGAAGGTCGGCGTCGCCCGCGGCGCCCAGGATCATCCGCTGTAAATCGCCCAGAGCATCCTCGCGGCACGCTGAGGCGTCAGGGCTTTCGGTCGCGACAACGACGCGCTCGATCCAGGCCGATTCTTCGCCCAAGCCCAAAGCGGCAGCCCGCGACTCCGCAAGGAGGCGGTCCGCCGATGCGAGCAACTCGCCGTGCAGCTTTGTCCGCCCGGTCAACTCAATCCTGCAGACCAGAAGGCGTCCTTGTGCGTCGCGCGCCACGGCGTCTTCGATCGCCGCGCGCACGCGATCGATGGCGTCGGCCGATGTGTTGCACGAGCCTACCGGCACCGGCAAATGGATCCAGCGCACGCAATCCACGTGAAGCGGCGAGATCGCCTCGAGCTGGCCGTCCTCGACCGTAACAAGCGATGCGCCTTTCGGGCCGCTTTCCCGTATGTGCCGGCCTTGCAGATTGCCGCAGAAGACGACATGCGGCCGCTCGTTGAGCACGGCGGCTTGATGCACATGCGCAAGCGCCCAATAGTCGTAGCCCTTGTTGATCAAATCCTCGATAGCGCACGGCGCATAATTTGTGTGCCCCTGCATCCCGCCCAAGCCGGTGTGCAAGACTCCGATATTGAAACAACCGGCGAGCGGCGCAGGATAAGCGGTGACCAAATTGTCCGTCACGTCACGCTGCCGGAAGCTTTGGCCGTGCAGGGCGACGCCAAGATGTTGGAGGCGGAACGTCTCGGGCCTTCGCGCCGAAAACACGCTCACATTGGCCGGCAACGTCAACCGACGGGTGATCTGGCTTTCTGCGTCGTGGTTGCCGTAGAGCAGGAAGATCGGAATGCCGGCCTGGGCGAGCCGGCCCATCTGCTTCACGAAGAAAAGGCCGGTCTGATAGTCGCGCCAATCGCCATCATAAAGGTCGCCCGCGATGACCATAAAGTCCGCTTGCTCCTCGATCGCCTGGCCGACGAGATTGTCGAACGCCACGCGCGTTGCGGTGCGGATTCGTTCGGCCGCCGCGCCTTGCTGCCCGGAAACGCCCTTCAAGGGGCTGTCGAGGTGGATGTCGCCGGTGTGAATGAAGCGAAACGACTGCAAGACGGTCCTCCCAAATCCGAACGGCGGCGATCGCCTGTGACCGGCGGCGGCTCATCTCCATGAGGCGAGCGAAGCTTCCCGGAATTTTCCGGAAGCGCCGAACCAAAAATCTCTGTGAGACTATGCGTTAACGAACATAAAGGGAACGCATTAGTGTCAAGAAATCCCTGCTATCCCCAATATGCGGTGGTTCGGAAGGGCAATTTTGCGAAAACCGGCCATTTCAGCGGAATACGCGAAAAGCCCGACTGCGACGCGCGCCGCGTATCGTCAGGGCGACACGCTCGGCGATGAATACGAGCGCTGGTTTCGCGCCAGATTCCTGCAGCAGATGCGGCTGTTCTTCCGCTACCAGGAATCGAACGACGCGAGACTCATCATTCTCGCCTGGTTCGATGATGAAGGCGCGCTGCGGGAATATGACAAAATCCGCACTATGTCCGATGGCCTGCGCGGCGAGCGCGGCATCGCCGAGCTGCGCCGGCGGGAAAGGCTTGCCGAGAGCCAGTATTATTATTGGTCGAAAGAGCTTCCTGAGGCCGGCGAGCGGCGTCTTGACCGCGACACCGGGCGGGCGGCGACCGTCGAAGCCAAGGATCTGCGCCGACAGACCAAGAAGCTGAAGAAAGTCGTCCCCGATCAGGCGCTTGAGCTGCGATCGCTCAATAAAGCATGGTCGCCGAGAGGGGAGACAGGGAATGAGATATCCCGCTCCGAGAAGCTGCAGATCATCCCCTTCGTCGAGCAGTCTCATCTGCCGGCGAGGAAAACGCTGGAGAAGCTCGGCATTTCATGCGCCGCACTTTGTCGCTGGCGTGATCTTTATCGAGACAACAGGCGGCAAAACTGCTTTGGCGCTGTGACTTATCAGACTCGAAACGCGGAGCGCGTACGCGCCAGACGGCCATGAAAGGGATTCGATAACGAGAGGCTGATAAATCATGTGCGAGCCGGGCGGGGCGGATATCGAACGCCTGCGCGAACGGTTTGCGAATCGCCAACGGAATCGTTAGCAAGAGAAATCGCATTTGGCGGATTATCACGCAGCCTCTAATCCAGCGAAGGACATCTTATGGCTAAGGCAAAAACGGTAAGGCCGGCGAGCAGGAAGGTAAGCAAACTGGAGCCGGCGACTCTTCGTCCCGTCAAAGAGACCTATACGAAGTCGGCGCTTATCAATCTGATTGCCGAGCAGAATGACATTCCGCGCAAGACCGCTGTCGGCGTTTATGCCACGCTGGAGAGCGTTCTCCTCGGCTCGGTTCACCCGCGAGGCGTTGGAGAGTTCACCCTGCCCGGACTGCTCAAAGTCACGTTGCGCAAGGTGCCGGCGCGGAAGGCGGGAACGCTCGTTCGCAATCCGGCGACGGGAGAGATGGTCCCTGCGGCGGCCAAGCCCGCGAGCGTCCGCGTCAAAATCCGCCCGCTCTCGAAACTGAAGGCCGCGACGGCGCGATAAGGAGAAAAGGCCCCGCATCGCGCGACGTGGGGCCTTCTGTTTTCGGCGCTTTTTGCGTTGTGCGTTGCACATCGTCGGAGGCCGCCGAAAGTCGAATATGAAACTTGCCGCCGGTAACGCCAATTCCAATTCGCGCGCGCGGCGTCTTTTGCTCACGTTCTCCAGCCGTGCTTTTCGGCGCCGGCCGGATCGATGCTTGCGCCGAAACGCCAAGCCGCTGGTGCAATCTCCGGATCATGCGGATGGAGAGATCGCGTTTGCGTGTCAGGACTTCGGCGACTCGCGGACGCCGAGCATCGTCTTCAGGTCGCGCCGCGTCGGCCCCTGCCGCTCCATGCGGAATTTGATCGCTACGACCGGATCGGGCGAATCGATCGGGAAATGTTCGTGCTCACAGGCGTCAATGAGCGTGGCGAGTGGTAGCGCGAGCTAGGTCAGCGGGAAGACCGCGCTTGGGGCGCAAGGCGGTCAAACGCCACTATCGATCGCGATCCCGCAACGAGCCTTGTCTCGAAGCCTTGCTCAGCTAAAGCTGATAGATGTACGATTTGCTCACCTTATGTCGCTTGGCGATTTCGGCGACAGGAACGCCGCTTTTGCGTTCCGCGCGTAGAACCTTCCGGAAAGCCAAGAGTTCCTTTCCGGAACGTCGAGAGGGCCTCTTATCGACAGAAAGGCGTGAAGCGGTCCTACGCTTGCCGCCGCGAGCGCTTTGCTTTTCTTCCGCGAGAATCGCCTGCACAGTTTCAATTAGCTTTTGCAATTGGCTAACTTGACGTTTGCTGAGCGCCATGAGTTTCTCCCCAGTGATGAAGACGACACCTACACGAACTTCAAAGTTACGCAAGTTTCTCTTTCAAGTCGCTTGGCGTTTTCAGTTCCAATCGATCCGACGAAACCGGATGGGTAGACGTCAGACTAAGTAGTGGAACGTCAAAGGCGTTCAGGGTTTTGACGAGCTGCCGAAGGCGGTCTGTTTCCCTCTGTGCTGATCAACTCAGCTTTGCATTGCCGAACTCGCGCCATCGGATGGGTTTGTTGATCGCGCGGAATGGTTGAGATCGAGGCCAGCGCGTCGAAGTCGTCCTCGAACACGCCGGCCCGCTCAAACGATCGAAACGCTACCAGACGCTGTTCCACTTGCCGAACCGTTCCGGCGGAGCGCGTCATCGCACGTTTTGAACTGCAAAGTAATGTAATGCCTCGAGGAAACGACGGTCGTTATCGGTCTTGCGTCCGCGACCAGGGAGACTAGCCCGAAATGCCGTGAGCGTATGCCGCCAAGCGTCGTCACTCATCTCATCGGCGTCGAGTTCCACCTTCGAATCAATCGGAAATCTATGAGTTACGCTTTATTCCGACCGGGAATCATTCCATGGTCGATCAAAAATTCGTCCACACGTCCCAGTAACCCTCAGGTCCTCTCAGCGCTCCCCGGCCTGCCTTAGGTGGAAAGTTATCCTTTATAAGCAAACCGTTATATGGCGTTGATGCGCTAAAGTCGGCAAATGACGGCGCCAAAGGAATGGAGTATGCGAAAATTGCAATAGGGCGCGAGTGATTCTCAACACGCCCGAAGATGCGCATCGTGAAGCGATGCGCGCGACATGGCGCCAGAATGAAGAAAAGCCTTTCCGCTCGCGGCCTTCGCATCCTGCTTGCGGCGCTGATGGCGGCGCTCGCGAGCGGCGCACCCGTCAGCGCACAAGCCGAAGCGCCAGAGCCGGCGCCGGCTCCAGCCCAATCAGCGACGGCCCCGGCGCACGCGCCGCCGCTGTCGTCCGAGGCTGCGCCTTCGACCTCGCCGCCGCTCAGCGCCGCGCCGCAGCCGGCGCCAGCGCGGGCTGCGCGCAAGCCAAAGCCGAAACCCGCGCCGCCGCGCGAGACGGCGCTGTCCGACGATCCGACTCCAGCGCTACAGCCGCAAACCTTTTACACCACCGCGAAAGCAGCGGATCGTTACCGACAGATCGTCGACGCCGGCGGATGGCCGATCGTCGGCGTTTCGCTTCGGCCCGGCTCGAAAGGACCCGCGGTCTCGACGCTGCGGCGGCGGCTCGCGGTCGAAGACGATAATGTCGGCGACGCCACGAAACCGAAATGGGACGCCGATCTCACGGCGGCGGTGAAGCGCTTCCAGTTCCGCATGGGACTGAAACAGACCGGCGTCGTCGCCGGCGCGACGCTGCGCAAGCTCGACGTGCCGGCGGCGACACGGCTGCTTCAGCTCGACTCGACCGCGCGGCGGCTCAACGCGCTCGAATTCGCTTTCGGCCCGCGATATATCGTCGTCAACATTCCGTCGACAGCCGTCGATGCGGTGGAAGATGATCGCGTGGTTCGCCGCTACGCCGCGATCGTCGGCGATCTCGAGCATCATTCGCCGGAGCTGCAGGCGAAGGTCGTTGCGGTCAACATCAATCCGACATGGACGGTTCCGGCGTCGATCGTCAAAAACGAGATCGCGCCGAAAATGGTGAAGGACCCGACCTATCTCAAGCGCTCGCACATGCGCGTGCTCAACGCGCATGGCGAGGAGGTCGATCCGCGCTCGATCAATTGGGCGAGCGAGCGCGCCGCCCAATACACGCTGCGTCAGGATTCCGGTTCGGGCAATTCACTGGGATTGATCCGCATTTCGATGCCCAACCGCTATTCCGTCTATATGCATGACACGCCGTCGCGAAATCTCTTCGCCAATGACTATCGCTTCCTGTCGCATGGCTGCGTGCGCGTGCAGGGCGTCGTCGATCTCGCGGCCTGGCTGCTCGACGGCGAATCCGGGCCGCTGATGAGCGAGGATGAAATCAATGCGAAGATCAAGTCCGGCGAGCGCGAGGATGTGAAGCTGACGCGCCATGTGCCGGTGGCATGGGTCTATATGACGGGCTGGGCGTCGGCGGATGGCGTCGTGCATTTTCGCGACGACGTCTATCATCTCGACGAAGTCGGGGAGATCGCCGAGCAATGAAATCTACAACGTCAATCGATAGCGCACGAAATTGTCGGCCAGAGCGAATTTGTCGTAGAGCCGCCGTGCGGCCTCATTGTTTGCGCGCGTAACCCAGTAGAGCTGCGACCAGCCGCGCATGCGGCCCAGATCAATGAGGTCTTGAATGAGCGCGCGTCCCACGCCCGCGCCGCGAAGGGCTGGATCGACGAAAAGGTCTTCGAGGTAACAAATCGGCGAGCGTGTCCAGCTGCTGTCATGCAGCACGGAGACAGTAAAGCCGGCGACGCGCGTGTCGATTTCCGCGACCCGCCCGACTAACGCGGATGCC
>JBFXJV010000020.1:0-16683 GCA_050174515.1 Methylocystis sp. | reverse complement strand
GAGTTGCTGGTCTGAATCGAACTCTCCGATAGAGGTTGAGCGATCTCAGCTAACGCCAAATTCTTACGTGCTTAAAGCATCAGGCCAAGTGCACTTCGGTCTCCCGGTGTTGAATAGCCAAAGGAATGAAGTGCATACCCGTACTTTGGCTGAAAGATTGGCCTTGGCCGACCGACGTCATATTACTCGCACTGAACGCTCTAATCGTGATTTTGGGATTATTGGCGCTCCTCACTGTCCTGTGGGCGTGCCGAGAGGTTATAGCCCTAAATTGTTACCAAGTTTAGGTGCGCAACGATTCGGCATCAACTCCCGAGGGACGAAGACTTTGTTGTCGTACGAGCCCCACTCGACAATCATTAACGGCGAATCTAGAAATTTTGTATATCCAAACAATTACCCGTTCACTGCGGTGTGTAAGCTTTACGTTTATTATCAGCAGACTGCAGGGGGCGTTTGGCAATACGCCTCCGAAGCTTCTGGATTCCTTATTGGAAAGAGCACGATGATGACGTCGGGCCATGTCCGGCCTCCTGCTGGAGCTGGCTGGATGATCAAGGTCATCCCGGCGTGTTGGGGCGGCATTTCACTTTTCGGAAATGGCTTCATAACTTACGTGAGCGAGACACGTTGGTGGAACTCAGACGCGGGTAGCGATATCCAAATCTGTCGTCTTTACGACCCTATCGGCGAGCGAGTCGGTTACTTTGGCTACCGACAGTATTATTCTGATTGGGAGGATGGCGCATATTGGCACATGGCTGGATTTCCTTACGATCGCAGCTTGACTGTGATGTCGTACGAAGGAGGAATCGCGGTCCGAGACGATGACGACGGAGACAATATCGGCGTTGACGGTAACACCTACGACACAACGCAGGTAGAGAGTGACGCAGACGAGGCATCAGGTGCTTCAGGTTCGCCGCTATGGGGGTACTGGTCGGGCTCACCGTACGCCATCGGGGTGCATCACGGAGTCGAGCGCGACGGCACCCTATTCGGAACAGAAATATTATCTTGTGCGTCCGGCGGCGACGGATTTGTTGCTGCGGCTCACTGGGGTCGCAGCATGTGGGGATAGGTAGTAAACCTGAAAGGAGAGCTGTCCCGCTTGTTGCTACTCTATTGGTCTAGTTGCGAAACTCCTAGACGGCGCGCCGCATGGCGTGCCGTTTTCTCTATGCTCGCCAACCTCAACAAGCTTGAGCGCATTCTTGGCGTGATCGTCGCCAGTTGCTCGGGCGACCTGCCCCGTCAAACGCCCGTCGCTGCAGGCGGTGGTGGCTTACCGCGAGGCGCTGAAGGAATTGACGCGCGAGCGAGCTCCGCTGCGATGGGCAGAGACGAAAACCAATTTCAACGAAGCCGAAGCGGTACTGCCCAAGTACCGCGGACGGTGAGAATTCGGCTCTTGTCCAAAAAACGAAGGTTTTTTCAGATTGTCTGCTTCTGGAGCAAGGCAGACCGCGGATAGCGCTTGCAGACGACGCAGCAGACCCAATTCAGGTTGGGTCGCAGGGTCCAATGTTAACTGAAGCGCGAATGAGGCATGGGGTCTGCTTCGAGGCGCTCCGCTTGTTACCCCGCCTGTTGCCCCGTGGCGCCTTAGTTCTTCGCGATAACTTGCTAAGTTATTGTTTTAACTGGCGGTCCCGAAGGGATTCGAACCCCTGACCTTCGGTTTAGGAAACCGCTGCTCTATCCTGCTGAGCTACGGGACCGCGAGAGCCGGCTTTTATCATAGCTCCAGCGTTTGAAAAATTCCCGCCCGCGGCCACGCTCAAGCGCCGCCCTGCGCGATGAGGCGCTTCTCCCATTCGAGCGCCTGCCGAACGATTTCGTCGAGATTATCATATTGTGGGGTCCAGCCGAGCGCACGGCGGATGCGCGCGTTCGCGGCGACGATCGCGGCCGGGTCGCCGGGCCGGCGCGGCGCGATTTCCACATCGAAATCGACGCCCGAAACCCGCTTCACCGATTCGATCACTTCGAGAACCGAATAGCCGCGTTCATAGCCGCAGTTTGCCGTGAGATTGGCGCCGCCGGCGCGCAAGTAGCGCAATGCATCAAGATGCGCGCGTGCGAGATCGGCGACCTGGATGTAGTCGCGTACGCATGTGCCGTCCGGCGTCGGA
Organism: Methylocystis sp.; assembly: GCA_050174515.1. Taxonomy (GTDB): domain Bacteria; phylum Pseudomonadota; class Alphaproteobacteria; order Rhizobiales; family Beijerinckiaceae; genus Methylocystis. Next base: position 14,548 of record JBFXJV010000020.1, on the reverse strand, counting down.
TAGTCTTCGCCGAAGACCTGCAGTTTCTCGCGAAGGCCGAGCGCCGCCTGCACGGCGACCTTGATGAGATGCGTGGCGTTCGGCGCCGACTGTCCCGAACGTCCCTTCGGATCGGCGCCGGCGACGTTGAAATAGCGAAGCGCGACATAGGCGAGGCCATGGGCGCGGGCCGTATCCTCCAGCATCCATTCGACCATCAGCTTCGATCGCCCATAGGGCGACACCGGCTTCAAGGGCTCGTCCTCGGTCACGGGATTTTGCAAAGGATCGCCGTAGACGGCGGCCGTCGACGAAAAGATGAAGCGCTTGATCCCGCTTGCGACCGACGTCGCGAGCAGCGTGCGCGCTTTCGCCGTATTGTTGAGATAATAGCCGAGCGGATCGGCGACGGAGTCGGGGACGACGATCTTCGCGGCGAAGTGAATGATCTCGTCGACGCCATGTCGTTCGATCAATTGGGCGACGAGAATTTCGTCGCCGAAATCGCCGACGACAAACGGCGCGGCGTCGGGAACCGCCCAGCGGAAGCCGGTCGAAAGATCATCGAGCACGATGGGCGCGGATTCTCCTGCGTCGAGAAGTTCGAGAACCGTATGGCTGCCAATATAGCCTGCGCCGCCCGTCACCAAGACCGTCATGCCAACAACCTTCCTTTAATGTCTTCCGCCTGATTTTCCGCTGCATTCTGACGCGGGCCGCGGCGGTTCTAAGACTGGGCGAAACCGTGCTACACGGCCCCGGCGTCGTCGTTAACCCTCTCGCTATCTCAATGGGCCGCTTCATGAGCAAACGCATTCGCAAGGCTGTTTTCCCCGTCGCCGGACTCGGCACGCGTTTCCTGCCCGCCACCAAGGCCGTGCCGAAGGAGATGCTGACCGTCGTCGACCGCCCGGTCGTGCAGCATGTCGTGGACGAGGCGCGAGAGGCTGGAATTGAACATTTCGTTTTTGTCACCGGACGCGGCAAGGGGGCGATCGAAGATCACTTCGACATGGCCTATGAGCTTGAGGATACGCTGCGCCGCCGCAACAAGTCGAAGGAATATGAAGCTCTGATGTCGGACCTGCCCGCAGCCGGCGCGACGAGCTTCACCCGTCAGCAGGCGCCGCTTGGCCTCGGCCATGCCGTGTGGTGCGCGCGCGACATTATCGGCGACGAGCCCTTCGCTGTGCTGCTGCCCGACATGATCACGCTTCCGGCGAAGGGCAAGAGCGCGCGCTGTCTCGCCGAGGCGGTCGCGGCCCATGAAAGGCATGGCGGCAATATTATCGCGGTAGAGGAAGTGAAGCCGGAAGAGACGCATCAATACGGCATCGTCGCGCGCGGCAAGGACTACGGATCGACTTTTGAGATCACCGGCATGGTCGAGAAACCGCCGCAGGGCACGGCGCCCAGCAATTTCATCATCTCCGGCCGCTATATCCTCGAGCCGGAAATTTTCACGCTGCTCGAGAAGCACGAAAAAGGCGCCGGCGGCGAAATCCAGCTCACCGACGCCATGATTCATCTTGCCAGGACGCGGCCCTTTCACGCCGTGCGCTTCGATGGACGCACCTATGACACGGGCTCGAAGCTCGGCTTTCTCGCGGCCAATGTCGCGTTCGGCCTGGCGCGGCCCGATGTCGCCGACGGTCTACGCGCCGAACTGATAAAACTGCTGGATTAGCGTTTAGTTTCAAAACCTACGCTCGTCTCTTAAGTGAGCGGCCGCTCGGCGTCCGGGACCTTCGTTTGACGCAGGCGCGCGCGCCTCATTAAAGATCGCAGTGGTTTTTTTTTCAGATCGGCGCAAGGCCGCGCCTGATTGAAATCAAGCAAGGGATTGAATGCTGATGCCGCAACAAGGCGCTGCGCGCAGAATCGTGATTACCGGAATGGGCGCCGTGTCCGCCGCCGGCGTCGGCGCGGAAACGCTGTGGCGCGCGGCGCGCGACGGCGTGTCCTGCGTGCGTCCGGTGAAATTGCCGCGCCCGTTCACCGGACGAATAGGAATCGCCGCGCAGGTCCCGGATTTTGATCCCGCCAAATATATCAACGCCGAACTGCTTCCCTATTGCGATCCGTTCACGCAATTCTCGATCGTCGCCGCCGACGAGGCGCTGGCGCAGGCGGGATTCGCGGGCAAAGAGGTCGGCGGGCCGCGAACGGCGGTGATCATCGGCACTGGCATCGGCGGCGCCACGACCATCGATAACAACGCCTATCTTGAGTATAAGATCGACAGCCGGCCGGATACGCTGACCGTGCCGCGTCTCATCCCGAGCGCCGCGCCGACGACTCTCGGCATGCGCTACGGCGCCAAGGGGCCGACCTTCGCGCTCGCCTCGGCCTGTTCGTCCGCGGCCCAGGCGATCGGCGAAGCCTTTGAAATGCTGCGCGCCGGGCGCGCCGACCGGGCGATCGCCGGCGGGGCCGAAGCCTGCGTGACCAGCGGTTCGATTCGCTCCTGGGAGGCGCTGCGCGTTCTCACGCCCGATCTCTGCCGTCCGTTCTCGCAAAAGCGCAACGGCATGACTCTCGGAGAGGGCGCCGCGGTCTTCATTCTGGAGACGCTGGAGGGGGCGCAGGCGCGCGGCGCGACGCCGCTCTGCGAACTCGCGGGTTACGGCACGACGAGCGACGCTTTCGATCCGCTGCGCGCCGATGTCGAAGGCCCGTCGCGCTGCATGCGGCTCGCGCTTGAAAGCGCCGGACTGGAGCCCGGCGACGTCGATTACCTCAGCGCCCATGGCACGGCGACCTACGCCAATGACATCACCGAATCGCAGGCGATGCGCGCCGTTTTCGGCGACAGGCCGCCGCCGGTTTCATCCACCAAGCCCGTGCATGGCCACGCGCTTGGCGCGAGCGGGGGGCTGGAGCTTGCGATTACGATCGCCGCGCTGCGCGATCAGATCGCGCCGCCGACGATCAATTTTCTAGAAGCCGATCCGAAATGCGACGTCGACGCCATTCCCAATGTCGCACGCAAAATGCCGATTCGCGTCGCGCTGTCGAATTCCTTCGCCTTCGGCGGCATAAATGCGACGCTCGCCGTGCGGGCGATGCGACTTGAAGGGTCAACCCCATAGAATCACGCGAGATTTTCGAGACGACCACGATGGCTGGCGACAGGGAAAAGCGAAACGGCGCCCAAAAAGGGGCGGATTTTGGCCCGAAGCCTAAAGGCGCGTCGAACAGGAAGGCGGCGCTCGCCGCCGCCTTGCGCGCCAATCTCGGCCGCCGCAAGGCGCGCGAGCGCGCACTGCAGGAAGCGGCGCAGGCCAGCGACGGGCGCTCGGAAACCGACAGCGAGGGGTGATGGACAAGATCAAGATCGTCGGCGGCAGCCGGCTTAATGGCGTCATCCCCATCTCGGGCGCGAAGAACGCCGCCTTGCCGTTGATGATCGCTTCGCTTCTGACCCGCGAAACCTTAACGCTCGCCAATATGCCGCTGCTCGCCGACGTGACGCTCCTTGAGCGCATCCTCGGCAATCATGGCGTCGATTACGCCATCGCCGGCAAGCGCGCCGGCGATTCCGTCGACGCAGGCCGCACCGTTCATCTCACCGCGCGCGAGATCGTCGACACCACCGCGCCCTATGAGCTCGTTTCGCGCATGCGCGCGAGCTTCTGGGTGCTCGCGCCGCTCCTCGCACGATGCGGCGAGGCGCGCGTGTCGCTGCCCGGCGGCTGCGCGATCGGCACGCGCCCCGTCGATCTTCTTCTCATGGCGCTGGAAAAACTCGGCGCGAAAATCGATATCGAGAACGGCTACGTCGTCGCCGCCGCGAAGAAGGGTCTCATCGGCGCCGAGATCGAGTTTCCGAAAGTCACTGTCGGCGGCACCCATACGGCGCTGATGGCGGCGTCTCTGGCGCGTGGAACGAGCGTGCTGCGCAACGCCGCGCGTGAGCCGGAAGTCGTCGATCTCGCCGACTGTCTGGTGAAAATGGGGGCGCGAATCAAAGGCGCCGGCCAATCGACGATCGAGATCGAAGGCGTCGGTTCGCTGTATGGCGCAAGACATGCGGTCATGCCCGACCGCATTGAAGCCGGCACTTACGCCATGGCGGTGGCGATGACGGGCGGCGACGTTCTGCTCGCTGGCGCGCGCGCCGACCTGTTCCAGGCGGCGCTCGACGCGCTGGAGGCGACCGGCGTCAGCGTGAGCGAGACGAATGAAGGGCTACGCGTGGCGCGCAATGGCGCCGGCATTTCGCCGGTCAGCGTCGAGACGGCGCCGTTCCCAGCCTTTCCGACCGATTTGCAGGCGCAGTTCATGGCGCTGATGACCCGCGCCAAGGGGATATCGCGCATCACCGAGACGATTTTCGAAAATCGCTTCATGCATGTGCAGGAGCTTGCGCGGCTTGGCGCGCATATCAAGCTGGAAGGCGATACGGCGATCGTGACGGGCGCGGATCATCTCGAAGGCGCGCAGGTGATGGCGACGGATCTGCGCGCGTCGGTTTCGCTCGTCATCGCGGCGCTCGCCGCCCGCGGCGAGACGACGATCAACCGCGTCTATCATCTCGATCGCGGTTTCGAGCGTCTGGAGAAGAAATTGCGCGGCTGCGGCGCCGAAATCGAGCGCATCACCGCGCAGGGGTGAGAGCGCGATGTCTTGCCCGACGCGCGAAGCGCGATGGGGAGTCCAGCAGGCTGACCCCACTTGCGCCCCTCGATTCCCGACGGGGCCTTCGGCCTGTCGGGTATGACGCTCACTCGATCACGATCCTCACCATGCGCGACACGACAGGCGCGAGCGCAAGTCGCGCCTGAATGCGATGTCTGCCGGGCGTCATCGGCCAGAACACGGTCTCGTCCGCCTGCGCCGTGGCGAAAGGCTCGCCGTCGATCGTCCAGACGATCTGCGTGTTGTTGTCAGTCGGCGCGAGCTTCAACGCGAGTCGGTTGAGGCGTTCCGGCTGCTCCGGGTTTCGCCAGATATGGGTGTTGTGTTCGGGCGTCGCGATGACGAGCGGCGCCGCGTTGGCCGTCTGAGAATAGGGCGCATCGTCTCCCCTTGGCCGCTGAGCCGGACTCAGCTGCAGAGTCTCCGCCTCCCGCATTTCCGCCGGCTTCACCCATTCGCGCAGCGTTTGCGCGCAATCGGGCGAGGCGCCGACCCGGCAGAGATCGATGGCGACGCGTCTCGGCGGCGCCGGGAATGTCTCTGGCTCGATCTCTCCAGGCTTCAAATCATGAAGCTTGGCGAGCACGGCATGGGCAAGCCGGGCCGCGGAAGAAACGCCGGTCATCGCCCGCATGGCGCCGGCGTCGCCGCGCCCGATCCACACGCCGACAATGAATTTATGCGAAAAGGCGAGCGTCCAGGCGTCGCGATAGGCTTGCGACGTGCCGGTCTTCACCGCGACGGCGAAGGGATATTCGAGCGGCCCGTAACGCGGAAAAGAGGGAAGCCGCGCCTGCGGATCGGCAAGCATCGAGGCGATGAGCCGCGCGCTGTCGATCGACAGCACGCGCCGCGGCGGGCGTCGCGTCGCATCTCGCGTGAACGCGAGTTCGCGCAGATTTCCGTCGTCTGCGAGCGCGGCATAGGCGCGCATCACATCCTCGAGCCGCGTCGGCAGCGCGCCAATCGCCATGGAAATTCCGAAACTCTCGGCCGGCGTTTCGAGATCATGGAGGCCGAGGTCGCGCAGAAAGCTGAAATTCGCTTCAAGACCGACGCGGCGCAGCAGATTGGTCGCCGGCACGTTGCGCGAATTGGCGAGCGCCTGCCGCGGCGTCAGCGGCCCGAGAAAGAGTCCGTCGGCGTTAGATACGCCAGACGCGCCTTCGGGAATGTCGTTGAGGAGATCCGTCGTTTTGAGCACGCCGCGCTCGAAGGCCAGCGCATAGATGAAGGGCTTTAGCGTCGAGCCGGGGGAGCGCCTCACGCGGGTAAAATCGAAGGCGCCCGCCTGCGGATCATTATAGTCGGAGGAGCCGACGTCGGCGATGACCGCGTTGGTTCCGCGCTCGACGACCATCACCGCGACCTGCCGCGCGCCGCGGCTGCGAAACTTTGAAAGATAGCGGCGCGCGAGTTGGAGCGCGTCGCGTTCCACCTCCAGATCGATCGTAGCGTTTATGCGCCGGTCGCCGTCCGCGACCGGCCGCGCCAGGCCTTCACGTGCGAGCGCTTCGTAACGCAATGCAAGATGCAGCGTCTCCGGACGGCGCTTGGCGTCGAGCGGCTGCATATGATCGAGTTCCGCGCGCGCCAGCGCCGCCTGCGCGGCGTCGAGCGCGCCTTCGTCTTCGAGCCGCGCGATGGCGCGTCGCGCGCGCGCCGCCGCCAATGCGACGCCGCGCTCGCGCGTGATGTTCATCCGGCCCGGCGACTGCGGAATGGCGGCGAGCAGCGCCGCCTGCGCCCAGGAAAGGTCTTCGACCGGCCTGTCGAAATAGAAGCGTGCGGCATAGGCGACGCCATGTCCGTTCAGCCCATAGGGCGCGAGCCGCAGATAATGCGCGAGCGTCGCCTCATGTCCGTTGCGTGCGACAATGGCGAGCGCCGTCGCCGCCTGCATCAGCTTTTCGGCGATTGAGCGCGGCCGCTCGCCCTGCATGCGCGCGACCTGCATGGCGATCGTCGAGGCGCCTTCGCGTCTGCCGTGCGAAACCAGATTGCGCCAAGCGGCGCGCGCGAGCGCCCGGATGTCGACGCCCGGATGGGCGTAAAAGCGGCGATCTTCCAGCGCGAGAGTCGCTTGCGCCATGCGCTGCGGAATCGAGTTGAGCGGCCAATAGCCGTATTCGACGCGCGGCTTCCCCGTCGCGGCGTCGCGACTCTTCTCGCCGATCTGGGTGAGGAAGGCGCCGTTGCGATCGTAAACGATCGAACTCGCGCGCGGCGAAACGAGTTCGGCGCGTGAGAGGGCTTCAAGCGAGCGCCATGTAGCGGTTACGACGAATGCGGCAGTAAGAACAAGTACGATTCCGCGCGCAAACCCTCTCCCTTTGGGAGAGGGTGGCGCCGAAGGCGCCGGGTGAGGGGTTACGACATTTGCCGGCATGCAGTTGCGTCAAACCTACAAAGATTGCTGCCCCTCACCCGACTCCGCTTCGCGGGGCCACCCTCTCCCAAAGGGAGAGGGTCACGCGCCTCTACTTCCCGATCTCCACCCTCGCCCCCGCGCTCGCTGCGCGCAGACCCTTCTTGTACATCGCCTCGACAAGCGCCGGAGGCTGCGTATAGGCGCCGGCGGTTTGCGCGCGCAGGCGAAAAGCGAAGCGGTAGGTTCCCTTCGGCAGCGAATCATAGGCGTAGAACACGCGATCGTCGCCAAACGAAACCCAGCTCGGCTGCAGCGTCGGCGCGAAGGAGGGCTGCGCTTCGGCGGGCGCCGTGGCGATGTTGGGATTGAGCGGCTCGAAGCCGGCGGCGAGCGGGATCGAGATCGCGATATGGGTACGATCCTCTGGATTGACCACTTCCGCCGTCTCCTCGATCAAATCGCCCTGCTTCACGTGCAAGGCGCCGTCGCTCAAATCGATCTTCTCCGGCGCCTTGCCGCTTTCGACGCGCCAGCTTTGTCTCACGATGGTAAAGCCGTCGCTCGTCGGCTGGGCTTTGGCGCCGGGCTCGACCGGCATGTAGCGTGTCTCGATCATCGCGACGAGCGGCGCGTTGGAGCCGTTGACGATTTTGAGCGGCGCGTCGCTCTTCGTCACATGCCGCGCCACCGGGTTATTGGCGTCAAGCGTCAACGCGTGATCCTTTCCGCCATCATTGAAGGTCACGGCGATCGGTGACGTAGGCCGCCGCCAGCCTTCGGCGAGCGCTTCGATCGCGGCGGCGTCGGCGTTGGTCGTTCCCCAGCCATCGCCTTCGCCAAGCCGCAGCAGCGCGTCGCGCAGCGCATTGGCGCGCGGATCGCCGGAAGCCGCGAGCGCCGCGGCGCGAGTCATCTCGGCGATGCTGCGAGTCTCGGAAGGCAGAATGATCGGCGAGGCGCTTTCCGCCGCCTGTCCCATATAGACCTCAACGCCGTTGCGCCTGGCGAATTTCACCCGGCTCCACATCGTGTCGATGAGCGAAGCAAGCGCGCGCTGATCGACATTGGGGAGATGCGCGGCGGCGGAGGCCATCTGCGCGACGCTGATGTTGGGCAAAAAGTCGGCGCGGCGGGCGAATTCGGCGACATAGGATTCATCGAGCCTGCCGCCTTCGGCAAGCGCCGAAAGCGCCTCGACACGTTCGCGCAATTCGTCGCCTGACATCAGCCGCGGATAGTCGGAGCGCAGCGACAATTTTAAAATATTGGCGAGACGATCGAGCAGCGTCTTGTCGATCGGCTCTCCGGCCCGCTCCGCCCGCGCCAGGAAATCATAGGCCCAGGCGGTCAGGGAAACCGTGCCGCGCGCGCGCGGCCAGAATGCGACAAGCCCGTCGGCGTCGATCGACCGATCGATGAGCTGCGCCGTCGATTTCACATTGGCGGACACCCGATCCTCCAGCCCTGCCGCTGCAAGTATCGGCCCAAAGCTTTTGAGCGCCAGCCCGCCGCGCGCCAGCGACAGGCGTTGCTCGGTGCAGCCATAGGGATATTCGACAAGCGCATTCAATCCGGCGACGAGCTTCACGATCGAAGGATCGGCGGCGACGATGGTTTCGCGCGAGAAGCCGCCCGGTCGCGAAGGTTCGCCGGAGGCAGCGATCGTCTTGGTTTCGCCGGGCGCGATCTCGACCAGTTCAAAGCGTCGCGTCGCTTCGCGGTCCTCTTTCACCGGCAAAGCGATTTCGACAGCGTCTTTTGCGTGATCTGCGTCGCGTTCAATGCGAAAGCCAAGCGTCGTCTCGCCTGCAAGCTGAGCCGGCGCCTGCGCGCGCAGATCGATGCGTACCGGCCTGTTCTCCGCCCATTCGATTTTGCGGCTTGTTTCGCCTAAGAGCGTCAGCGCCGGCGCTGACATCGACGCCTTGCCGGCGCCGCCAGGTCCTTCGACGATGCGCGCGACGAGGCCGATATCGAAGGAATCGCCCGGACGAATGAAGCGCGGCAGCGCCGGCTGCGCGACGAGCGCCTGCCGGATCAGCATTTCGCCGCCCGCCGCGCCGAAGCGATCCGGCCCGCTCACCGCCTTGGCGCGCAGTTTGAAGATGGTGAGCGTGTCGGGCAGCTGCACCTTGATTTTGGCGAGGCCGTCGGGACCGATTTTCACGCTCGGCAGATAGATTGGCACCGGCGTGAAATTCTTGCGCACGGAAATATTGTTCTCGGCGCCCCATTCCTGCAGTTCGTCGCCGTCGCCGCCGGCGATTTCCTCCAGCGGAATGACGCCGAAAGCCATGTTGCGCGTATCGCGCGCCGCCATTTTGGTTTCACGTTCGACGATGAAGTCGGGCAGCGGATCGAGCGGCCGCTCCTTGGCGAGCGACAGCACCGCCTGATCGACCATCCAGAAGGTCGCTTCGCCGGAGAGCGGCTTGCCGGCATCATCGGAAAGCCGCAGCGCCACCTCGATCGTCTCGCCCGGACGCGCCTTCACCGGATGTTCGAGCTTCACATTGACGATGTTCTTGACCGGCGTCACCTCGATCCATTTCGTCGCCGCGATCGTGACGGGCTTGCCCTGGTCGAATGTCGCCGTCGGCTGTGGCGGCGCATTCTTCAACCGTCCGCGCATGATCAGGAAATGCACGGCGAGCTTGGGCATCTGCTCCTTTTTCACCGGCAGCGCATAGCGGCCGAAGCCATTGGCGATGTCGACGAACTCATAATCGTAGACGCCGCTCGGCTGTTCGACGATGGCGAGCGCGCGCGCGCTTTGGAACGGCGACTGGATGATGAGCGTTGCGGTTTCTCCCGGCGCATATTTATCCTTGTCGGTGGCGATCGTCGCGGATTCGGCCGGCGGCCGTGCGAAAGTGACGGGCGTGTCGCCGCCGACGAAAAAATCGACGCTAACCTGTTGGCGGCGCTTCAGCCGATCATAGGCCTCGAGCTGCACGACATAGACGCCGGCGTCGCGCGTCTGCAATTCGACTTTCTGCGCCTCCTTGGCGCTCGTCAGTTTGCGTTCGATCAGGACTTCGTCCTGCGCCTGCGTCACATATTTCGCCGCGCCTTGCGCGAAGTCGGAAGCCTGCAAAGTCGAAACCCAGTTGCGCTTGATGAGCCGCAGCGTCATCTCAAGGCCGACGACCGCGTCGCCCTTGCCGTCGATCGCGATGAGTTCCGGCCTCACTGCGCCGGGACGCTCGACGTAGCGCGGCGTCTTCACGCCAAGCACGAAGGGCGGCAGCGCGATGACATTCTGCACATTGCGGACCTCTATGCCGTCGTCGCCGGTCACCGTCGCTTCGATCGAATAGCGGCGCGGCTGCGCCGTCGGCTCGATCGTCGTGTCGAAGGTCATGCGCGCGGCGCCGCCGGCGTCGGTGCGCTGATCACGCTCCAGCACCGCGGTCGACTTGAACTTGCCGTCGCCCGAGAAGCGCGCGTCGGTCGAGAACAGGAAACCCTCTCGCCCCGGCGGCGTGAACACATGCGGAAATTGCGCGGCGCGCCATTTGACCGGACGGTCCGCGGCAAGCCCGCCGGCGAAATAGCGGGCGAGAAGATCGACGTCGAAAGTACCGTCGAGCGCGACAGTCTGCGGGGCGTTCAGCACCACTTCGAACGTCGGCAGTCGATAGGCGTCCTTCTTGAACGAGAACTGCCCGCAAGAAATGTCTTGAGCGAATTCGACCGCTTCGCTCTCTCCCTCGGCGGCTTCTTGCGTATTGTCCTTTGCCCCCGCCTGCTTGGCTTTTTTCGGCGAATCGGGTTCGAACCTTGCCGAATAATCGCCGGTCGCCTGAGTTTGCGCGTCGAATTTGTGATAGAAGCCGCCGGAGGCGTCGAGCTTTACCGGTATGCGCCATTCCTGATTGCCGGGGCCGGTGACGACAAGCGTTCCGCCGGTCTTGGTCAGGCTCAGCGCGCCGCCGCGATAGCTGCGCACGAAGCCCTTGATATGCGCGCTTTCCTCCGGCCGGTAGATCGGCCGCTCGGAGAAGAGATGGCAAAGCGTGCGCGGCTTTTCCGCGCGCGGCTGGTCCGCTTCGCTCGTCCAAGCGAGCCATTCCGATTCCGGCTTCGACCAGATTTCGCGCGAATATTCCGATGGCGCGCTGTTAGGGTCGATGACGAGCGTATCGAGACCTTTGTTCACGACGACGCGCCGCGCCTCGGCCCCGCCGCGCTTGTCGGGCGTCCAGGAATAGAGGCCCGAAGCGTCGGTGGTTCCGCTTGCGAGCGTGACGAATTTATCGTCCTTGATCCCTTCAACGCGAATCTGCGCATTGCCGACCGGTTGCGTCGTCGCGAGCGAGGTGACGGCGAAGCGCACGCGCGTAGGCTCTTCGATCGCCGACAGCGAAAGATCGGTGATCTGCACGCGCAGCCAGCGCCGCTTGTCGTCATCGACTGCGCGCAGGCCGACGAGATAGGTTCCCGGCTGATCGCGCCCGGAGATTTTGGCGAAATCCTCCTTAAGATCGACGCCGAATTTCGCGTCGGGACCGTTACGGCGGATCGGCAGATCGACAAGCCGCGACACAGCCGGCGATCCGAGCGACTTGATCCGTTCCCTGATCGCGTCGGCTGCGATGTTCGCGCGCTCGCTCCACGGCTTCGGCTCATTGCCGGGCAGGGGCGGCGCGTCGGCGTCGCTGGTTTCGACGCCATGCGACGGGAAGGGGAAGAAATCGCGCGACAACGGATCGATGGCGTGGATGCGAATGTCGGCGCGGTCATAGCCGCGGCCGCGCTGCGGCAGGAGTTGCGGACCAAGCCGCTCGGCGACGCCATAGCCTGCATCCCACTGCAGCGCCGGGACATCGCGCGTAAAGGCGAAGCGCTGGCTAAAGGCGTTCGCGAGCGCGCGTCCTTGCGAATCTTTCAGTGCGCCTTGAGCGATCGAAAGTTCGTAAACCTGATCCGACAGGAATTTGGCGACGATTCGCAGGCGCCTGCCGCTGGTCTCGACGGCAAGATCGTCGACCGGCGGCGTGATCCGCAGCGCTTCGCGCGCGCGCAAAATGTCGAGCTTTTCGGGCGTCGCGTTGAAAGTGAGCGTGAGCTGTCGCTTGCTTGCCGGCGCATAGGGGATGGCGGCCTCGCCGCCTTCTTCGTCGCTACTTTCCGGCGACGTGAGATAGGACGCGCAGCGCAGCACATTGTCGGCGCGATCGTCGTTCCAGCCGCGCCCGCAGCTCGCCTCCGTCGCGGCGAAGGGTGGCGCGGTGCGCAGCCGCAATTCATAGGTCTGATCCTCCAAGCCGGCTTCGTCCGAAAGGCGCAGCCGCAGGATGGCGACGCGGCCATCGGCGATCCGCTCGCGAAATCGAATGATGTAAGTCTGTTCCTCGGCGCGCGCGCCGCGCTCCAGCGCGCGGATGTCATAGGCCGAGGCGCTGAGCATCTGGCCGCCTTGCGGCGATACCCCCGGCGACGGACGGATTTCCATCGTGAGCAGACGCGCGAGCGCTGCCACGTCGACCGGCTCGGCGAACGTAAGCGCGATCTGCGTCAATTCGAGTTGCGGATCGGCGCCCTCGGCGGGATTGGTGGAACGCGGCGTCGGCAGCAGCGCGACGAGTTTGGTCTCCGCCGAACCGAGTTTGACGCTTACCCGCGACAGCGGGTTCCAGGCGCTGGCCGGACGAAACTGCAGCGCGCGCGGACCGAGCCAGCGCCATTCGCCGGCCGGCTGCGGAACCATCGTCACATATTTCTGCGGCGAATCTTCCGCGCCGCCGTTCTTCGGTCCGATCTCGTTCGCAAAGAAGATCGTCACCGGATCATAGGCGCGCAGGAATCGATCCGGCGCGACGCGCGCGCCGTCGGCGCGTTGCGCATGGTCGAAGATCGGCGGCGCTTCCGCGCGCAGCGGCGCCGCAGCGGCAAGGAGCGCGCAAAGCGCGAGAAGCAGAATTTTTTTCATCGCAGCGTCTTTCGAACTCATTGCGCCTTGCTCTTCGTTAGACCGGCTTTGTCGAGCAGCTCGGCGACGATTTCCGCCGGCGGCGCGTTCACGGGCGGCGACAGGCCGACGATCGCCGCGCGGATCGTCGTCGCCGGCGCGTCGGCCGGCGTTCGCGCTTCGAGGAAATAGCGGCCGGGCGGAAGCTTCATCGTCTGCGCGACGCCGTCGCCAAGAATCTTGCCTTGCGCATCGAAGAGCCGTGCGCTCACGCGGTCGGGCTCGGCGCGCACGCCAATGCCAATGTCGCGCGCTTCCTTCGCCTCGAAGCTGAAAATCGCGCTCGCGCCGGGCGAAATCGCCACCGCATCATTCACGCCCTCATGCGCCTCGATGACCGGCTGCGTCGAAATATCGAGCGTTCCCGACAGCGTCCCTTCATAGGGCGCATAAATGTCGATCATCGCTTCGCCCGGCGTCATGTAGCGATAAAGGTCGACGCCATTGGCGAAGGCGAGCGTCTCGCGCCTGCCGTTCTGCGTAAAGCCGACGATCGCCGGCGCGCCGCCGCTTGCTGTCAACAACGCCGGCCTGTCGCTCTTGATCGAAAAGCGCATCGCTGCGCCTTCCAGCGTCACGCGCTTCGGCAGGTCGAGCGCGCGCGCCGCAGGCGCGGGCCATGGAGTCGCGCCGCCTCGTTCGATCCAGAAGGCGACGAGGCCGGGACCGTGATCGATGATCGCCTCGCCCGCCCCGTCGAGCGCAATGCTGTCGCCGTGTGAAATCCTGCCGCTGTTCGATATCACTGTCGCCTGCGCGCCGCTGACGATCAGCCTGTCGCTGTTCTGCGCGTCGAGCGGCAGCGAGATTTGACCCGCAGCGGGGAAGAAACGCGTGAAGGCGCGAGTCGAACCGAGTCGTCGCGCCTCGCCGGTTTCGCGCGCGATGCGCGCCGGCAGCGGCGCTTGCGTCAGATTGACGAGAAGCACGCGCGATTTGACGCCGTGTAATATGCGCGACGTGGCTGCGCCGTCGCCAAAAACGACGCGCGGCTGCGCAAAAGCGGCGAGCCCGCCTGCAAGGTCGAGCGCAAGCGGCCCGGCGGATTCGTCCATATCGATTGGCTGCGCGCTCATCGGCGGGATGATCCCAGAAAACAGCGCGCCGCCCTTCGTGACCGGCCGCGTCTCGACATCGATCGCGTTTAGCGCGACGCGCATCGGCGCCACGCCTTCGGCGTTCCAAAGTTCGAGAGCGGAATCACCGGCGAGCGTCAACGCCGCGCCCTTGGCGACGCCGATTCCGCGGCCGCCGTCGAGCGCCGGCTGCGCGAACGCCGAACGCGCCAGCCACAGCCGCAGCTTGCCGGCAGGCGGCGCGAAGGGAACGAGATGGGCGCGCTCGCCCTCGCCGATGTCGAGCGAAATTTCGGCGCCTTTCCAATCGAAGGCGGCGACGCCGATGCGCGAGGCGCAGTCGCCGCGGCTCATCAGCCACAAATCCTGCGCTTGCGGCGCGAGCGGGCCCGAACGCGCTGCGCGCAACAGGGATCCGGGCGTCGAGCCGGCGGCGATGGCTTGCTGCGTTTCAAGCATGACGAGCGAAGCGTTGGGCGTCGCGATCTTGGCGACGCAGACCCCGGT
>JBFXJV010000019.1:0-16720 GCA_050174515.1 Methylocystis sp. | reverse complement strand
GCGGCTCTTCGAGCGCTCGGTGCTCGACCTCAAGCATCGGCTTTATTCGGAATTGTTGCGCATGTCGGCGCCGCGCAAAGGCGCGCCGGATCAGGCGATCATCTCGCCGCCGCCCTTTCAGCACGATCTCGCCGCCCGCATCGGCTGCCGGCGAGAGCAGGTCAGCCGCGAACTCTCGGCGATGATCGACGAAGGCCTTGCGGAAAAAATCCGCGGCGGGCTTGTGCTTTTGCGGCCGTCGGTCCTGGAAAAGCGCCTTCAAGAGGCGCTCAACGACGCCGAATGAACCATGTGCGCTCTCGCACAAACAGATGATGAACGGCGCGCTACCGTCGCTATGCTGCCGGTTGGAGGCGAAGGTCCCACAGCAGAGCAAGCGATTGGGAGAGGCCGAATGAATCCCGAACTGTTGCCGATCGGGCGTTGCGCGGAAATGGCTGGTCTACGCAGCCATGAACTTGTCTTGGGCGTGAGCCCGAGCGACAAGCACCAGCGCATGCTGGCGCGCTACCGCCGCGCCGTCTCGCTCGATGCGGCGAGGGGGTTGGTCGTCGCGGACATCCGCAGCGCCGTGAACATCGGCGCGGCGCGGCGCGCCGCCGACTTGCTGATTGTGCTGCGCTGGCTGCTCGCCCCGGGAGCGTCTCTCAACGATTCGCGGACGGTGGCCCGCCCGCGCCGGCCAATCCGTTCGGCTCGCTGGCGCCGAGCGATCGATCCGACCGTCCTCGCGCAGGAGTCCTCCAAGAGAGGCGGCGAAGTCGTACTCCTCTTCGATGGCCGGCGACAGCGCCGCTAGATCACGCCGCGTTCAGGCGGACTCGTCTGAGCGCAGATAAACTTATCGATTCTAATGAATTAGAGCGCGCTTTACGCGAAAAGCCGGTTCCCACTTATTCGCGAGCCGCGTTCTGGCCGTGCCGTCGCAATCTGTGGTTTTGGCGCGACAAATCTGTGGTTTTGGCGCAACACCGGAAAAATTGTTTCGTCCGCCGCTTGGGCGCAAGGGACGCTGGTTAAAGTGATAAGTATTTGCTGTATCGAGGAATCTGAAGCTCGCGCGTCGCGCTGTCCCCGCTTTGGAACGAAGGCGAGAGCCGCGCGAACGCTTGCCGCTCCGGGCGACATGAGTCAGCTTCCTGTTGAGTTGACGGTCAGGCTGCGCGAGCCGCTCATCCAAACTTTCAGGGGTTTGCCTTCGATGTTCGCATCTAGAGTGGCGACGAAGCTTTTTGGCGTATTGCTTGCCTTCGCGCTTTTCGGTCCTGCGATCGCGCAGGAAGACCAGCGCGCCGAACAGGCGCGCCTCGCGGCCTATATTCAGCTCAATCCGACTGACTATGAGGCGACCTATCGCTACGTGCTGCTTTCGACCGAGCTGCGCGACTATGAGGCGGGGATCGGCGCGCTCGAACGCATCCTGATGTTCAACCCCAATCTGTCCCGCGCCCGAAAGGAGCTGGGCTTCCTCTATGCGCGGCTTGGATCTTATGAGCTTTCAGCCCAGCATCTGCGCAAGGCGCTTGCCGAAGGCGGCCTCGATCCGGTCCAGGTCGCGCAGATCGAAGCGCAGCTGCCCGATATTGAAAAGCGCACCCAGGCCAACCGGCTCTATCTGAGAATTCACACCGGTTTGCGGGCGCAATCGAACGCCAATTTCTTTCCGACCAACAATCTTTTCCAGGTCGGCGGCGTGGGCGTCGCGTCCGCCGCCGCGCGCAAGCCTGACATCAACAGCTTCCAGTTGGTGCAGGCCGCGCATGATCTCGATTTTCAGAATGCGCGCGGAGACCAGCTCGAGACGCGGGTGACCGGCTACGCCACCGAGCAGTTTCGCCTGCCGCAATACAGCGTTGCGCTTTTCGCCGGCTCGATCGGGCCGCGCATTCACGTCGCGCCTGATCTTTATCCGGGCCTGTCGATCAAGCCTTACCTTACCGGCGCGGTGGCCATGCTTGGCGGCTCCAATTACCTGAACGCCGGCGGTGCGGGCATGAGTTTCGGCGCTGAGCTCAACCCCGATTTCTGGTTTGAGCCAGGGGCTGAATGGCGGTCGATCTGGGTCAATCCGGCGCCGGGCTATCTGAACTATCTGGGCGTGTCGCCCTATCAGACCGTCTCGACGCTCGCGACGGGCGACGTGGCGACCGGCTATGTGAGCGGGTCATACAGGCTGACGAACGATCTCCGTTTTGAAAGTCGCGTCGCCTATTCCCGCGCCTGGGCGGGCAATCCGCAGCAATCTTCAAATCAGGTCGACGTTCAGGCGATGCTGCGCCTCGAATTCGATCCGCCGTTTGAAATCATCCCTCGCAGATGGACCGTCGCGCCATATGGCCGCTTCACGCATCTCGCCTTCGACGCCGCAAATCCGGTGATCAATCCGTTCACCGCGCGTCGCGACAATGTCTGGATCGGCGGCTTGCTGGTCGACTTGCCGGTTTCGGCCTGTTTTGGTTTCGCCGGCAACGTCGAATTCGCGCGCAACGACTCGAACATACAGAATTTCAAGACTGAGAACGTGTCCGTCAGCTTCGGGCCGACGGCGAAATTCTAACGGAGACGACAGATGAAAAAGCTCTCCGTGGCCGCAGCAACCGCCCTGGCGCTCGTCGCCAGCCCTGCGCTCGCTGATAAGGTCGGCAATGTGGGCGCCGTGAATCAAAGCGCGCATGGCACGCCGCCCGGCGCTGCGAAACGTTCGCTTTCGGTCGGCCTGGGCGTGCAGCGCCGCGAACGCGTCGAGACGAGTCCACAAGGCAGCGCCCAGATTGTCTTTAACGATTCGTCGACGATGACCGTCGGCCGCAACAGCACGGTCACTGTCGACGACTTCGTCTATTCCGGCGGACGCGGCCAGCAGGGCGTGTCGATGGCGAAGGGCGTCATGCGCTTCGTCGGCGGCGGCGTCAGCCACGAGGGCGGAACGAGGCTGAGGACGCCGACAGCGTCGATCGGCGTGCGCGGCGGGACGGTGTTGATACAAACCGGCGGCGCATGCGGCACGCTCATCGTGCATCAATATGGTTCGATCGATGTCGGCGCGCAAACGCTCACCCGCGCTGGATATGGCGTTTGCGCGCCGCGCGGCGGACCGGTGTCGGAACCCTTCGTCGTGCCGCCAGAGAAGATCGCGGAAATCATCGCCGCGCTGGAGAGCGGCAAAAGGCAGCGCGGCGGCGCCAAGCGCCGGCCGACGAGCGAAGAAGCGAATCTCGCGCTGGGCAATGATCGTCCGCGGGACGTCATAAGCCCGCCGGGGCTCGACGCGCTCGGCCCGGTATGGTTCGGCAATGCGCTGGTGCAGAGCCGGGCCAATGTCGACAATCAGCCTGCGCCGCTGCCGACGCCGGCGCCCGAAGATGGACATCACGGCCACCACGGCGGCCATCATCATGGCGGCCATCATGGACATGGCGGTCATGGCGAAGGCGGTCATGGCGAAGGCGGTCATGGCGAAGGCGGTTATGGCGAAGGCGGCTATGGCGGCGGCGGTAATGGCGAAGGCGGCTATGGCGGCGGCGGACAATATGGCGGCGGCTATGGCGGCGGCGGACAACATGGCGGCAATGGCGGCAATCCGTGTGGAGGAAACTGCGGCGTTGGCTTAGGCGGCGGCGGCGGAAACGGCACCGGCAATGAGGGTCAGGGACGCGGTCCCTTCAACTAACCTGCTGCGTCCCATGGACTTGGCGGCTAAATCACGCTGCGATTGGGCGGAGTCGTCCAAAGGCGGATAACGTGATTGATCTCGAAAGTTTAGAGAGCTCTTTACGCATAAGGCCGGGTTCGGCTTTTTCGCGGGGGGATCCATTTTTGCGGCTTGGCCAGCTTCTTTGCCGGCTTCGCCGAGCGATGCCGCGACCGGGTGGCCGTGACGCGAGGCGCAGATGCTGAAGCGGCGCCGCGCTTATCTTCTCGCGCTTGTCGCCGCCGCGGCTCTCATTCTCCCTTGGGGCGTCGCTCAGCCTCGGGCGCTCGACGATCTGCGCAATTTCGTCTTTGACACCTTCCAGCGTCTCGCGCCGCGCTCCTACGATCCGGAGACGCCGACGCGCGTCGTCGGCGTCGACGAGAAAAGTTTGAAGGCGTACGGGCAATGGCCTTGGCCGCGGGCGCGGCTGGCCGAGCTTGTCGACCGGCTGCGCGAACTTGGCGCGGCGTCGATCGCCTTCGACTTCATCTTCGCGGAGGCTGAACGCGCCGGAGCGATTCAGTTTCTCGACGCGATCCCCGACGCGCGCGCCCGCGCCGAGGTCGGCAAGCTCGTCGCCAAGATGCCGAGCGGCGACCAGCTTTTCGCCGAGGCGCTGACCAAGGCGCCGGCCACGCTAGGCGTCACTCTTACCGATGCGGTCGTCGCGCCGCTGGCGGCGAAGTCGGGGCTCGTGACCGCCGGCGACGATCCTGCGCCCTTCCTCGTCTCGTTCGCCGGCGCGGTCGGCCCGGAACGGCGGCTCGCGGAAGCGGCCAAGGGACTCGGCGCGACAAATTGGCTGCCGGATCACGACCAGATCGTCCGCCGAGTGCCGCTCGTCGCGCGCGCCGGCGACGTCATCATGCCGTCCCTGGCGCTCGAAGCCCTGCGTGTCGCGCAGGGCGAGTCCGCGATCGTGATCCGCTCTTCAAACGCCAGCGGACAAACGGCTTTTGGCAAGCAAACCGGCGTTAACGCGATCAAGGTGGGCGCCTTCGAAATCGATACCGGGCCGAATGCTGAGGTTCGGCCGCGCTATTCGCATCGCGCCGCGGCGCGAGACATTTCGGCCAAGGACGTACTCGACGGTCTCGTGGAGCGCGATGAAATCGAAGGGCGCATCATTTTCATCGGCGCGCTGGCGACGGGTCTCGGCGACGTCCGCGCCACGCCTTTGGAGCCGGTAGCGCCCGGCGTGGACGTGCATGCGCAGATCGTCGAGTCGATCGCGTCCGGCGCGTTGCTGGCCCGACCGGACTGGGCGCCGGGACTGGAGTTTGTCGCCGCCGCCCTCGCATTCCTGCTGATCATGGGTCTGCTTTACGTCGCGCCGCCGCTGGTCTCGGCGGCCGTCGCGCCGCTTCTCGTCGTCGGGCTTTTCGCAGGCGCGTTTTATCTTTTCGATCGCCACGGCCTGTTGCTCGATCCGGCCTATCCGAGTCTCGCGATCATCGGGGGCTATCTCGTCGGCGCCGTCACGCTCTGGCGCGCTGAAACGTCGGCGCGCCGTCATGTGCGTCAGGCCTTCGGCAAATTCGTCTCTCCCGCCGTCGTGGATCGTCTCGCGGAACATCCGGATCGGCTGGTGCTCGGCGGCGAGACGCGCGAATTGACCGTGTTGTTTTCGGACCTGCGCAATTTTTCCCGCATTTCGGAGGGGATGAGCGCGCGCGAACTCACGCAGTTCATGAATGATTATCTGACGCCGATGACCGACGCCATCCTCGAACAGGAAGGGACGGTCGACAAATATATGGGCGACGCTGTGCTCGCCTTCTGGAACGCGCCGCTCGACATCGACGAGCATCCCCGCAAGGCGGTTCGAGCCGCGCTGATGATGCGCGAGGCTCTCATCAGTCTCAACAGGCGGCGCGCCGAGACCGCTGCGGCGTCCGGCCATGACGCCCGGCCGGCGGCGATGGGGCTCGGCCTCCATCTCGGCCCCTGCAGCGTCGGCAATATGGGATCGATCCGGCGCTTCGACTATTCGATTCTCGGCGACTCGGTGAACCTCGCGTCAAGGCTCGAAGGCGCGAGCAAGGCCTTTCAGACCGACATAGTGGCGTCAGCCGCGGTGCGCGATGCGGCTCCCGACTTCGCCTGGATCGATCTCGGGCAAGTCCGGGTGGTCGGAAAAAGCGAGGCGACTGAAGTTTTTGCGATCGCCGGCGACAGCGGCATGGCCGGTTCCGACTCGTATGTGCGCTGGCGCAATGCGCATGATCTGATGCGCCAAGAGTATGAATCGGGCCGATTCGAAGCCGCCGCCGAGCGCGCTTCAGCATTGGCGCAAGCGGTGTCGGAGCCCTGGCCCGCGCTCTATGTCGCCATGGAGGAGCGATATCGGAAGCTGGCGCGGGAGGGGTTGCAGGTTAACTGGTCTTCGGTATGGAATCTTTCGAGCAAGTGACGTTTTCGTCCAAGCGCGACTGCTTTCCGCCGTGTCATCGCATGCGTTACGTCTTCAGCTCAGGATCGCTACTCGCGCATGATCTCAAATCCGGTACAGACTTATTGGGACCTGATCGCATCGCGTCACGACCCTAACGCCTTCGCAGCGCTCGACGCCGCCTATCGTGAACCGCAACGCGCCTACCACGATTGGGGCCATATCCGCGATTTGCTGGATAAGCTCGACAACTTAAAATCGCTGGCCGCGCGACCCGATCTGATCGCGGCGGCGATCTTCTGGCACGACTCCGTTTACGTCACGCGCGACAGCGATGACCTGCTTCGTCCCGACGCGGAAAATGTTCGCGCCAGCGCTGAGCTGTTCGAGCGCCATTCCAAATTCGATCATATGGAATCCGCCGCCATTCACGATCTGATCATGGCGACGGCCAATCACCTCAATGCCTGCGCGACGACCGAGCACTACCCCGGCTTCGCCGGCGACCTCGATTTGTTCCTTGATCTCGATCTTTCCTCGCTCGGCGCGCCGTGGCCGATATTCGCGCGAAACCTCGAGCAGCTTCGATTCGAATATGGGTGGGTGCCCGAGCCGCTGTTTTGCCTCGGCCGACTCCAGATGATCGACACATTCGCCGCGCGCGGAGACCGGCTCTATCGGCGCGACGAGACGCGAAAGCTCTGGAATCAGCGCGCGCATGAAAATCTCGCGCATGCCCAAGTCGAATTGCGCCAGCAGGTGGCGCGGCTCGCTTCGTCGGCATAGCGATGAGGCGACGCGCGAATTGAAGCTCGAACTCCTGTGACCGCTTACAGCGCCTTGCGGCAGACGAAGCGGGCGACTTGCCCGCGCGCGCCTTCGCTCGACTGGACGGCGACGCCGTCACAGAACTGCGTCGGGTCTGACTGGGCGACAGTCGCTGACTCGCGCCAGTCGACCGGGAGGATGAAGGGTTTGACCGGCGAGTGGCCGGCGACGACGCGCGCGGGCTGAGGTTCCGGCGTCTTGACGAGCAGCGCCTTGGCGGCGGCGAAGCCGACATTGGCCGTGAGAATCGCGAAGGCGATTTTCACCGCCAGAGCGACGCGCACCGGTCGCGACGCAAAACCAGGGTTGGCGACGCCGTTCATCCTGCGGTTCATACGATTTCCCCCGTCGGTCGAGCTGATCTGGCCCATTGGCCTCTCCGCTCCTTCAGCGGACGATCGGACCCTACAGCGCCCGAGCGGGGGTCGCGGTGCGCTGGCGCACAGGACGCCAAATGCGAGAACTCCCAGCCTTTTTAGAGCCGGGAGCCCGATTTCGCTAAACGTCGAAGCCGCCGTCGCCGCCGCTGTCGAAGCCGCCGTCGAACCCGCCGCCATCGTCGTAGCCGGCGTCGTAGTCGGCCTCCTGCGCGCCCGAACGATCGTCATAGGCAGGGTCGTAGCCGGCGTCAGCGGCGCCGGACTGGTCGCCGTAATAATTGTTGATGACCGTGTCGCCGCCGGTCGGCGTGAATCCCGAGCCGATGCCGAGATTCGACATGCCGCCGTAGCCGGCGCCATGGGTGAACAGGCTGCGAATGCCATCGGCGAGCAGCACGCCGCCCGCGACGCCCGCGGCGGTCCCAAGAGCGCCCCTCAGGAAGCCGCCGCCCTCAGAGACCGGCGGTTGCTGCTGTCCCCAGCCTTGCGGGGCGTAGCCGCCGGCCACGGGATTCATGCCCGGCTGCTGGCCCCAAGGACCTGCGGGACGGGCCTGCTGAGGCGCCGGGCGCTGCGACGCCGGACCGGGTCCCCCAAACAGTCCGCCGAGGAATCCGCCGGAGGGTTTCGATTCAAGCTCCTGCACGCGCGCCTCGAGCTCATCGATGCGCGCGTTCGCGCCCTGCAGCGCCTGATCCTGCACGATCACGGTCTGCGCCAGCAGATAGGGCGCGGCCGGCTGGGCCTTGATCTGTTCGTTGATGAAAGTTTCCGCCTCCTGGTCGCGAGGGGTCGAGGCGGCGCTCTTCGTGCGCTCGAACAGACCAGCGATAAGTTGGCGTTCTTCCGGTGACATAGGTCTCTCCATCGTCGCCGCCCGTAAAGGCGCGGCGCCAAACATATGGCCCCGCTACGAAACGCCGCCAAGGTCCCCGGCAAGCGCCGCCGATTAAACTTTCGACATCTCCCGGCAAGGATAAGGGCGCCCTACGCCGCCCTTCGCCTTCCATCGCGCGGGGCGCGGAAGCGTCAAGGGCTTCCGCTTCGAGGCGCGCTATGACGCAAGCCGTGCGCCGGTTTCAGGACCGGGGAGCGGCGCGGAACTTGACCAGAATCGCGCGCCTGCGTTGAACATCTGTTGCGCGTCGGTGAACAGGCGGCGCGTGTCCTCGGTCGTCATTTCGATATGTTTGCTCGTCCAATCCTGCAGCGCGGTCGCGGTGTCGGTCAGCGAGCGCGACGCCGTCAGCTTTGAGGCAAGCTCGGCCGACAGGGTCGCTTCCTGCTGCATGCGCTCCACCCAGACGCGATTGGCGTCCCGCAGACAATCCCAGATCTCGTCCCGCGCCTCAGTAAAATCTTCCAGTCGCTTCCGGCCGTTTGCGGCTGAGGCTGCTGCGCCGGCCTGCGGGGTTTCGTTATGCCGCTCTTCCTGTTGGGTCATGCGCGTCTCTCCGACTTAGCTTGAAACGCCAGCGCCCCCGGGGCGACTATATAAGATAATCATCTGGAAAGTCTGTGACGATCGTCCTTTTAAAGGTGTAGCACGGGTTTATCCGTGGGACGGCGGCGGCTGGCTCGACAAGCGGCGGGCTTTGGGCTATGCACCCGGCTTCAACTAGAACAGCGTTCCGAAACGCTCGTCGGCCAAAGGGCTAAGACGAAACGGCAGGAGTTTTTGTGATGAACATTATCGAGCAGCTTGAGGCGGAACACGCCGCCAAGCTCGTCGAAGGCAAGAAAATCCCGGAGTTTCGGCCCGGCGATACGGTCGTCGTCAACGTCAAGGTGAAGGAAGGCGAACGCTCCCGCGTTCAAGCCTATGAAGGGGTGGTCATCGCCCGCCAGGGATCGGGGCTCAATGAGAGCTTCACCGTCCGCAAGATTTCCTATGGCGAGGGCGTCGAGCGCGTATTCCCCGTTCATGGGCCGCTGATCGACTCGATCAAGCTCGTGCGCCGCGGCAAGGTGCGCCGCGCCAAGCTCTATTATCTGCGCGACCGCCGGGGTAAATCCGCGCGTATCGCCGAGCGCGTCGAGACCAAGCCGAAGGCGTCGAGCGAATAACGCCGGCATTTTTTCAAAAACGCAGCCGTCCGCAGCCGCGAGGCTTCGGGCGGTTTTTGTTTAGCTCTCGAGCGGGGCGTTGAGAATCCACCGGTGGCCAAAGGGGTCGCGCAGGGAGGCGTAGCGCGTTCCCCAGAAGGAATTGGTCGGCGCCGTCTCGATCTTGCCGCCGAGCTTGGTCGCGCGGGAACAGACGTCGTCGACCTCCTGCGCCTTGTCATATTCCAGGCTGACCGAGACCGTCGCATGTTCGCCCAGCATCGGCACGCGGGTCTGTCCGAATTCCGGGAAGACATCGGCGAGCATCACCGAGCCGCCGTTGATCAGGAGTTCGCAATGGGCGATGCGCAGCCCGTCGACGGACGGCATCAGGGCGCGCTGCTTGGCGTCGAAGGCGCCGGTATAAAAAGCGATCGCTGCCGCGGCGGGGCTGACGGTCAAATAGGGCGCGACCCTCGGACGTGGCTGTTTCATCAAATTTCCTCCGCCGGGGCGCGCAGCGGATCGCCCCAGTCCTTTCTTCGAATCTTTTCGTAGCGCGGCTTGTCGCGCTTGGGAATGAATGTCTCTCGGAATGCTTTATCGGCGCAGAGTTTTAAGGAGGCTCCAACCTTATTGGCGCGCCGCGGACCGATAATCCGCGCCGAAGGGGGAGCGGCCAGCCCGAACCGTCCGACGGCGAGATAGGCGAATTTTTCGTCCTCAAATGGGGCGTCCACGCCCTTGATCTGCCGGTGCGCGCGCCGCCGGGCCAGACGGACCGAGAAATGGCACCAGTCGCCCGCCGGCAAAGGGCAGGGCGCCTGATGCGGACAAGGCGCAAGAATATGTGCGCCGAGCGCCAGAAGCCGGCTCCGAACGCCCATCAGCCGGGCATAGTCGCGCGGCGTCCCCGGCTCGACGATGACGAGCGCGCCGGCGGTTTGCGCCCAAAGCCGTTCGGTGACCGCCGGCAGCTCGGAATCGGCGATCTCCGTGAGGGCGTAGCCGGCGACCACGAGGTCGAACGGGCCGGCTTCGACCGCCTGTGGGCCGGCGAAATCCGCCAGGATCGTCGTGAGCGCCGCCGGAGAGCCGCTCTCCTTGATCAGGCCGCCGGCGAGGCGCAAGAACAGCGCGCTGCGGTCGAGAAGCGCAATTTCGGGGACGCCCGGCCATATGGTCGCGGCCGCGCAGGCGGCGGCGCCAAGGCCGCAGCCGGCGTCGAGCATCCGCGTCGGCGTGAATTCGGGGCATTCCTCCAGGAGCCGGCCGAGCGCCATGACGATCGCAGCGTAAGTCGCAGGCATGCGCGTCGCCGCATAGGCCAAGGCGTCCGCCTCATCGCGGATCGTATCGATCGTGCGCCTGCGCGCCCGATAGTCCTCCGAGAGCCGCCGCGCCCGTTCCCGCAACATCACTTGCGCAAGGCCCGTGAGCCGCGCCTCGATCGCCGCCGAAAGCGGCGCGGGCAGTTCCGGAGAGGGCAGGCTCACCTGAGACTCGGAACGGGGCGCTCTTCCATGGCTCTTGCGTAACGGGTAGAACACCCTCAATTCAATAGGAATGCGTCTCGCCTCCCCTTGGCGGGGAGCGTAGTGACATGAGGAAGCGACAGCTTATGGCATCGAACGCCGCGCCCCGCACGCTCTACGACAAAATCTGGGACGACCATGTCGTCGACCGCCAGGACGATGGGGCCTGCCTGCTCTATATCGATCGCCATCTCGTGCATGAGGTCACGAGTCCGCAGGCGTTCGAGGGCCTGCGCATGGCGGGCCGCTCGGTGCGCGCTCCCGAGCGCACGCTCGCCGTCGTCGACCACAATGTGCCGACGACCGACCGCTCGCTGCCGATCGAAGACCCGGAGAGCAAGGCGCAGGTCGAGCAGCTCGCGATCAACGCCAAGGAATTCGGCGTCGAATATTTCAACGAGCACGACAAGCGTCAGGGCGTGGTGCATATCATCGGTCCGGAGCAGGGCTTCACGCTGCCCGGCATGACGATCGTCTGCGGCGACAGCCATACGTCGACGCATGGCGCCTTTGGCGCGCTGGCGCATGGCATCGGCACGTCGGAAGTCGAACATGTGCTGGCGACTCAGACGCTGATCCAGAAAAAGGCCGCCAATATGCTGGTGCAGGTCGACGGCAAGCTCGCCGACGGCGCCACGGCGAAAGACATTATCCTTGCGATCATCGGCGAAATCGGCACTGCGGGCGGCACCGGACATGTGATCGAATATGCGGGCGAGGCGATCCGCGACCTCTCGATGGAAGGGCGCATGACCGTCTGCAACATGTCGATCGAAGGCGGCGCCCGCGCCGGCCTCGTCGCGCCGGACGAAAGAACCTTCGCCTATCTGAAGGACCGCCCGAAAGGTCCGCAGGGCGAAGCTTTCGACATGGCGCGCAACTATTGGGAGACGCTCTATTCCGACGATGGCGCGCATTTCGATAAGATCATCAGGCTCGACGCGAGCAGACTGCCGCCGGTCGTGACCTGGGGCACGTCGCCCGAAGACGTGGCGACGGTAGACGGATTCGTGCCGACGCCGGCAAGCGCCAAGTCGCCGCAAAAGCGCGCGGCGATCGAACGCGCGCTCGAATATATGGGCTTCAAGGGCGGCGAGCGGATGACCGACATCGAGATCGATCGCGTCTTCATCGGCTCCTGCACCAATGGCCGCATCGAAGATCTGCGCGCCGCGGCCAAGATGGTGGAAGGCAAGCAGGTCGCCGAGCGCGTCAACGCCATGGTTGTGCCGGGCTCCGGTCTGGTGAAGGCGCAGGCCGAGGCCGAAGGCCTCGACAAGATTTTCACCGCCGCCGGCTTCGAATGGCGGGAGCCCGGCTGCTCAATGTGCCTGGCGATGAATCCCGATCGTTTGGCGCCGGGCGAGCGATGCGCTTCTACCTCCAACCGCAATTTCGAAGGGCGTCAGGGTTTCAAGGGCCGCACGCATCTCGTGTCGCCGGCGATGGCGGCGGCGGCGGCGATCGCCGGCCGCTTCGTCGACGTGCGCACGTGGAGATAGATTTTGCGGATCGAACAGATCAGATTGAAGAACTTCAAAGTATTTCAGGATGTAACCATATCTGGCATCCGACCATATTCTGTTTTTGTTGGCGCAAATGGCACAGGCAAAACAACCCTTTTTGGTGTCTTCGG
Organism: Methylocystis sp.; assembly: GCA_050174515.1. GTDB lineage: Bacteria > Pseudomonadota > Alphaproteobacteria > Rhizobiales > Beijerinckiaceae > Methylocystis. Next base: position 4,209 of record JBFXJV010000019.1, on the reverse strand, counting down.
ATTCTTGCGCGATTGCCTCAAAGACAACGTGCGCTCGGCATTGGCAAAACTTGGCGGATTTCGAGAGGTTGTATCACGCGGGCATGAAAGTGAAACAATACTGATTGAATTGAAGATTCGGATGGACCTTTCAATCGGCTCGCGCGTAGTGACATACATAGTGGAAATCGGATTAGGCAGCGGGGCTCCGATAGTCGCGAAGGAAACGTTGCGTTACACACGCTATGGCGGTGGAAAGCCTTTCGATTTTATTCGATTTGCCGAGGGCACGGGATCAGCGATTAGAAATGAAGGACTCTTGACAGAGAAGAGTTCGTTGGAAGAGCGCGAAGAACAAAAACTTGATTCTCCTGATATTCTTGCCATTAAGGGACTAGGTCAATTTGAGAGGTTTGAGGCGGCGAGCGCATTTCGTAGATTAATTGAAAATTGGCATGTCTCCGATTTTCATATCAGCGCTGCAAGGTCATCTCAAGACGCTGGATATGCAGAGCACTTGTCTCCAGAAGGGGAAAATTTGCCGCTCGTAACTCAATACTTATTCGAAAATCATCGCAACGAATTTGATAAAATCTTGAAGGCGATGGAAAGGCGCGTGCCAGGAGTTAGAAACGTTTCAGCTGAACAAACCCAGGATGGAAGGGTTGTTCTTCGGTTCCAAGATGGCAGTTTCAAAGATCCATTCGTCGCAAGATATGTTTCAGACGGTACTATCAAGATGTTTGCATATCTCACATTATTGCATGATCCGAAGCCGCATCCCTTGCTGTGTATTGAAGAACCAGAGAACCAGCTTTATCCGAGCCTCTTACGGGAACTATCAGAAGAGTTCATGTCATACGCATCAAAGGGCGGTGGCCAAGTATTTGTTTCAACACATTCACCTGACTATCTAAATGCCGTCGAAGTCGACAGCATTTTTGTTTTGAGGAAGAAAGGAGGATTCACGGAGGTCCAAAGGGCGACAGATTTTCCTCAGATTCCTGAGATGGTAGCTGCCGGTGATCTTCCAGGGGCACTTTGGCGGCAACGGATGTTTGAGGGCGCCGACCCGCAATGAGGCAAATTGTCGTTCTTACAGAGGAGGACTCCGCCCGGATTGTCGTTGAACATATTGCCAGTTCGCGCGGCCTCAGCGATCGAGTCAAGGTGATTCCGCATGAAGGAAAGAGCGACCTAGAAGCGTCTATTCCTCGAAAAATTGGCCATTGGCGTGCCAGCGATCCGCCTCGCTTCATAATTTTGCGCGACAACGACGGAAGCAACTGTTCCAAATTGAAATCACGATTGCACAATCTAGTACCAAATGCGGCACATGATCGCGTGAAAATTCGAATCGTAATGCACGAGCTTGAAAGCTGGTACCTAGGAGACTTAGCTGCATTAGCTGCCGCTGGGCTGGTCTCACCTGAGAAGGCAGAAGCGCTCACGAAGAAGGCGAAGCTCCGGAACCCTGAGCGGCTTACGAATGCGAAGCAAGAATTTCGACGGCTGGTGATGACTATGGGCCAGATTGAGTTGGCCAATCGAATTGGACCATTTCTTGATGCCGATCGATGTAGATCGAAGAGCTTTCGGCAATTCTTAGAAGCGTTGTCCTGGGCTGCTTCCTGATTCACGAGGGGCCGGCGCGTTGCAATCAAGCTTTCCTACCGCGCTAAAGCCACCGACGCTTGCCGATATCGAAGCGCTCGCCGACGCGGCCTATGCCGCTTTGCCACAGCGGTTCACTCGGCTCTGCCAAGGACTCGTCATTCGCGTTGAGGACTTTCCCGACAAGGAAACGCTCGACGACATGCAATGCGAGACCGAGTTCGAACTCTTGGGTCTTTTTCGCGGTCGCGGCCTGAAGCAGGGCGCGCATCTCTCCGAGACGGGCGAGCAGCCGAACATGATCTGGCTCTACCGGCGGCCGATACTCGATTATTGGGCCGAAAGCGAAGACACGCTCGAGGCGATCGTCACCCATGTGCTCGTGCATGAGATCGGTCATCATTTCGGATTGACCGACGACGATATGGAGGAGATCGAACGGCGCGCCGAATAGGATCAGGGCGCGGGTTCGGCGAGCAGCGCGCCGATGATGGCGCCGAGCGCCATGTCGTCCTCTTGTCCGAAGCCGTGATGTCGAATGCTTCCGTCGCGGCCGATGAGGATCGCGGTCGGCGTTCCGCGCATCTCATAACGCGCCATCGTGACGGGAATCGGTCCGTCTTCTCCGGCCTGATCGACGCCGATCGGAAAGGTCAGCCGATATTCATGGATGAAGGCTGCAAGCGACACCGGCGTCATCGCCGCGTGGTGTTCGAACACCGTGTGCAGGCCGATGACGGCAAGACCGGAATTGCGAAAGAGCGCATCAGCGCGCCGCGCCTGCGGCGTGCCATGCGCGACGCAGCCGGGGCAGAGCATCTGAAAGGCGTGCAGCATGACGACGCGGCCGCGCAAGCCAGCCAGCGTGATCGGCGCTGGCGTATTGAACCATTGCGACACGGCGAGTTCCGGCGCTTGCAACGATGTCTCCTGCAACAGCCGCAGTCATTTCCCACGCGCGTCTAACGCGCGATCGAGAATCCAGAGCCGAATCAGCGCCGCGCTGGATTCCCGGTCAAGCCGCCGGCCCGCCGGGAATGACAGACCCAGCGAACGGATCAACAGGAATTCATAGCACAAGATTACAGTCGTCGATCATTGTCTTGTCTCGCTTCGTGCTGGCGCTCGAACGCCTCCCTTTCGAAGGGAATATTGCGGTAGGCGGCGTCGTGATCGCGCAGGCGGTAAAGATTTACGAGATAGTCGCGCAGATAGATGAAATAGAACCGCGCGACGCCGTGCCGGTCGATCTGCTCCTGGTGAACGAGTTCATGCCGTAAGAGCGTCGGCGAGACGTCCGACTCGTCGCCCTTGAAGAGGATGGTTCGTCCGACCACCATGCCGCGATAATTTCGCGCCAGGGGCAGCTTGAATATCCAGTGGCGGTAGCGCAGGCGGAGCGCTTGGCGGGGGCGTGTTTGGCGCGATTGCATTTAAGCCAGCCGGACTTCAGGCGGAGCCGTGATCAGGCTCTGTAGCGACCATCCTAATCGCCCCGTCCAGAACCATAGCCCCCGTTCCAGCCGCCATAAGCGCCGTTCCAGCCGCCACGGCTCCCTGAGCCGCCGCTATCGACTTTCTCTCCGTGACTCGCCTTGCCGCCGTCGGCGCTCCAGCCTCGGTGATCGCCCGGGCGGCTGCCGTTTTGGCGGCGCAGCTGCGGTCCCCAAGAGGTTTCCGCCGTCGAGCGGCGGCGTTGCAATCCGCCGCCCGCAAGCTCGATCTGCGCATCGGATACGAGCGATTGCGCAATTGGCGCCGCGCACGCGGGAGCGATCGTCGCAATGCTGGTCGCGAGCGCGAAAGAAACGATGAAAGCTCTGGGGGGACGACGCATGTCGGATGTCTGCGAAATCGGCGCGCGTCGTTACGATGCGTAATGGGCATTGAACCAGGCATGAATGAGGCGCCGGCTTACGGGCGCCGTACGCCCGCATGATTTGGCTGAGCTTGGCGTGCGATCGATCCGCTCAAGCGATTGTTTTAAATATGAAACGAAGGCTGGCTCCCCGAGTAGGACTCGAACCTACGACCTAGCGATTAACAGTCGCGTGCTCTACCAGCTGAGCTATCGGGGAATGCGGTCCCGCCTATACAGGCCGGTGGAGGTTTTGCCAAGTGCGCCTGGACGTCCGCCGAGAAGCGTCTCGTCCCGCGCAAATCTCCGCGGAGCGTCCCAGATTGCTTTCAAACCGGGCTGAGCGCATCCGCCGGGGCGAAAGCGGCGAGCGCTGCCGCGACGTCGTCGGGCGAGGGCAGTCCCGCCTCATTGCCGAGATGCTGGATCTTGTGCGCCGAGGCCGCGCGGGCGAATTCGAAATGTTCTCGCCAGGGCGCGTCCGGCCGCTCGAGATAGGAGGCGCAATAGGCGCCGTGGAAAACGTCGCCCGCGCCCGAGGTGTCGACGATGAGCGCATGCGGCACGGCGAGCGACGGCATTTGCGAAACCTCGCCGTTCTCGTCGTACCACAACATGCCTTTTTCGCCGGTGGTCACGCCGCCGATACGGCAGCCCGTGGACGTTAACCAGCCGAGCATGTCGAGTTCCGACATCGACATCTGCTCACAGAGGTTCTCGGCGACGGTCGCGACGTCGACATAGCCGGTCAGCGCCGC
>JBFXJV010000018.1:0-17074 GCA_050174515.1 Methylocystis sp. | reverse complement strand
AGAGCCACTCCTCGCCCATGATGTTATGGTATTTGACCATGTCCTCCTTGGTGCGCTCATTCACCTTGCCGCCGCCGAAACGCGGATCGACATAGGTGTAGAGCCCGACCTTGGAGAAGAGCCCCGGCTGGCCGGCGGCGCAGGCGCGGTAAAGCTGCGAGATGACGCCCTGCGGGAGATTGTAGCCGCAGATCTTATTCTCTTGCGCGGCCTGGGCGACTTTCGGCATGCGGCCGAAATTGGCGGCGATGACCCGGCGCAGCAGACCTTCGTGATGGAAGCGGCCAGTGCCGAGGCCCTTGGAGTCGCCGGCGCCGGCGGTCATGATCAGCGTGAGGTCGCGCGGATGCTGCGTCTCGACGAAGCGCTTTTCCAAAGCGGCGTGCAAGGCTTCCGGGATGCAGCTCTGGACGAAGCCCGTAGTGGTTACGACGTCATTGTCGCGAATGAGCGCAATCGCCTCGTCGGCGCTAATGACTTTGTTGTCTGCCATTTCCTCAGTGTTCCCTCGCTCCCCACTCTTTTGGCGCGGACTGACGTCGTCGCCGCCTCGGTGGGTGATTTTGGCAAAAAATGAGCAGTCAACCGTAGAGACGGCGCCGCCCCAGCGCAATAGCGGCTTTGCGCCGCAGCGCGGCGCAACTCCCGCTGCAGCGCGGGAAAATCGCGGTTAGTCGCCCCGGTAGACGCAGCCCTCGAAACAGCTGTCGCGAAAGATTCCGACCTCGGCGAGCCCCGGCAGCGCGGGTTCGAGGTCGCGCCAGATATAGGCGCAGAGATTTTCAAGCGTCGGCTTTCCCAGGCCTTCGAGGTCATTGAGAAAGGAATGGTCGAGACGTTCGCGCAACTCATTGAGCCTGCGGCCGAGCTTGCCGAGGTCCATCACCCATTCCTCCTCGAACGAGCGCTCGCCGCGCAAGGTGACGCGCACGCGAAAGGAATGGCCATGGAGATTGCGGTATTTGCCGCCCTCCGGGGCCTCGGGGTCGTATAGCGCGTGCGCCGCCTCAAAATAGAATTCGCGAAAGACCTCGAACGTCGACACTGCTCACTTCACCCCGATCGCCTTGTGGGTTTGCAGCGACAGACGCCAGCGCGGATGCGCCAGGCAATAGCCGACCGCGGCATCGGTATTGCGCGAAACATCCGGCCCGTCCATGGGCTGAAGCAGAAAATGCTCAAAGTCGAGGCGCTCATAATCGGCGGGGTCGACGCCTGGTTGCGGGAAGACGAGCTTCAACTCCGCGCCGCGCGTCTGGGCCAGCGGCGCGCCGGCCTTGGGCGAAACGCAAATCCAGTCGACGCCGGAGATGACGGGCAGCGTGCCGTTCGTCTCGATGGCGATTTCGAAAGCTTGCCCGTGAAGCGCCGCGATCAGGGCCGCATCGATTTGCAGCATTGGCTCGCCGCCGGTCAGAACCGCAAAGCGCCGCTCGCGGCTCTCGCCCCAGAGATGCGCCAGATGGTCGGCAAGCGCTGCGGCGTCCGCAAATTTGCCGCCGCCTTCGCCTTCGAAGCCGACGAAGTCGGTGTCGCAAAACCGGCATTGCGCGGCGGCGCGATCCTCCTCGCGTCCGCTCCACAGATTGCAGCCGGCGAAGCGGCAGAAGACGGCGGCGCGGCCCGCGTTAACGCCCTCGCCCTGCAGCGTTTTGAAGGCTTCCTTGACGATATAGGCCATTGCCCGCTCTAGATCACGCTGCATTTGGGCGCAATCGCCCAGGTGCAGTAGCGTGATCGATCTCAGAGTTCTAGAGCGCGCTCTAGCGCGGACGCATTGCGGCGTAAAGCGAGACCGGGCCTTACCCCAAGGGCATCGGGTGAAGGACGGTTTTCCTCACCCTCGTCCTTCGAGACGCTGCCTGCGGCGGCTCCTCAGGATGAGGGTGAGGAAAAATGCGCGAAATCTGGTTTCCTCGCCTTTCGAGACGCGTGCTGCGCACGCTCCTCAGGATGACGAAGCCCTTCACCCGATTGCCCTTAGCCTTACCCGTTCTTGGGAAGCTCCTTGTCCTTGCCGTCGGGCTCCGCGGGCGGCTGAGGCCGTGGATCGAGACTTCGAATATAGGAGATGATGTCGTCGATCTCCTTTCGCGAAAGCTGCATGTCGGGCATCGGCGGATGCGGATCCATCAGGAAGCCTCCAAGCTTCTTTTTGTCCGTCCGGCGCTGGGCGATGTCGAAGAAGGACGGCGCGTCGGCCGAAGCGCTGGTCTGATCCGACGCCACCACGTGGCATGCGGCGCACCAGCGCTTGGCGATGATCGCGCCGCGCTGGGCCTCGCCCGCCGCAAGGGCGGAGGTTGCGAATATTGCGGTCCCGCCGGCGAGAGCCGTTGCGAGCGTCAGGCGTCGAAGCTGCATGAGATTTCCTTATGCCGTCCCTGGAGCGTGAGCAATCGATTCGACTCGCATCAAAGCACAGGCGCGGCTCGGGAACATCACCACGTCCGAGCGTCGCCTTGCGTCAGGACGACGCGGCGTCTCCCAAACGCGGCAGCGGCATTTCTGCAACAGTTCTGTGATCTGATTGCAACAGTTGAATAGATTAACGGTTTGCGAAGCGCTGATGTCGCGCCAGCCCCTTTTCAGACACAAAGGCTGAGCTAAGGTGCTTATGTCACAAGCTCATTCGAGATGCGGAGACAGGCGTCGAAAGCTTTCGCTTTCGGCGGCAGGTTCCTTCTGTCCCTCTCGCTGAACGCCGGTGGCGGCTGCGAACGGCCTTGAGACGCCGGGCGTCTTTCAGGTTGAGGAAAGTCGGAACATTATGGTCGCTGATTTTCATAAGGGGCTAGTGTCGACCTCTCAGCTCAGCGCGCGCGCCGCGTGGCCTAAAGGCCTCATGGCGGCGACCTTCGGCGTGCTGCTGACCGCTCTTATCGCGCCGGCTCCAGCCCTCGATTCGCCTAGTGCGACCGCGAAGGTCAAATCTCAGCCGCTGACGATGTTCAAGGATCCCCGCGCCGCGTTGCGGGCGGGGCTGGAAAGCTACCATGCCGGCGATCCGGCGACTTCCGTCGCCGCGCTGCGTTATGCCGCCGAGGGCGGCGAGCCGCTGGCGCAATGGAAGCTCGGCCGAATGTACGCCGAGGGCGACGGAGTCGTTCGCGACGACGCCAAGGCCTATGATTATTTCTCGCAGATCGTCGATCATTACGCCGACGACGAACCGGATCCGCGCGAACGGTCGATGGCGGCGAGCGCCTTTGTCGCCGTGGGCGTTTATCTGCGCGACGGCGTTCCCGGCGCCAAGATCAAACCCGATCTCGATCGCGCCTTTGATATCTTTCGCTATGCGGCGACCTATCTCGGTGCCGCCGATGCGCAGTACAATCTGGCGCGCATGTATCTCGAAGGCGCCGGCGTGAGGAAGAACGTCCGGCAGGGCGTGAACTGGCTCGAGCTCGCGGCGCGCAAGGGACACCCGCAGGCGCAGGCGATGCTCGGTCGGATGATGTTCACCGGCGAGGCGAGCGGCGAGCCTGACCACGCGCGCGGGTTGATGTATCTCACTCTGGCGCGCGACGCGGCAAGCGGCGGCGCTCGCGATCAATGGATCGTCGACTTGCACGCCGAAGCGCTCAATTCCGCGAGCGAACTCGATCGCAGGACCGCGGGCGCGATGCTCGAGGGCTATCTTCGCGAACGCAACTGACCTTTCTCAGCCAGCGCGCGCCGCGTCCCCTTTGAACTTCACCGGAATGGTCAAGAAGCGACCGCCGTCCGCATGTGGAGGCGGAAACTTGCCGGCCCGAATATTCACCTGAATCGAGGGCAGGAGCAGCCGTGGCGCGGCAAGCCCCTTGTCGCGTTCTTTTCGGCTGGCGACGAATTCGTCTTCGCTGACGCCGTCCTTGATCTGTACGTTCTTGGCGCGCTCTTCTGCGACCGTCGTCTCCCAGGCGTAGACATCTCGACCGGGCGCCTTGTAGTCGTGACACATGAAGAGCCGCGTCTGAGGGGGAAGGGAAAGGATGCGGCGGATCGACCGGTACAGCGCATGGGCGTCGCCGCCAGGGAAATCCGCCCGCGCCGTCCCGTAGTCGGGCATGAACAAAGTGTCGCCGACAAACACCGCGTCGCCGATCTTATAGGAGACGTCGGCCGGGGTGTGGCCCGGCGTGTAAATCACTTCGCCTTCGATCTCGCCGATCTTGAATCGCTCGCCGTCCTTGAAGAGATGGTCGAAGCAGCCGCCGTCGGCCTTTATATCCTGCGCGTCGAAAACCGGTTTGAAGAGTTTCTGGACCTTGTCGATATGTTCGCCGATGCCGATCTTGGCGCCCGTCGCCGCCTTGACGAGCTGCGCCGCGGAAAGATGGTCGGCGTGCGCATGCGTTTCGAGCGCCCAGTCGATCTTTAATCCTTCACGCGCCGCTTCGGCGAGGATCGCGTCGATCGAACGCGAATCGGCCACGCCGCTCGCCGGGTCATAGTCGAGCACCGGATCGACAATCGCCGCCCGCTTCGTCGCGGGGTCGCTGACAATATAAGTGATCGTGCTGGTTGCCTCGTCGAAGAAGCCCTTCACGGACGGCGCCTGCGGCATCGCTCTCTCCTTCATTGCAGCGTTCCTGCGCGTCCCGGTCTTTCGGGCTTGCGCCTTTCCAGATATATGAGATATATCTAAATAAGCAATAGCTAATATTACTGAAGCGTGGGAGCGCCCGCTGTTCGATCTTCCCCTCGACGTCGTGCTCGGTCTGATCTCGGGCGCATTGGTCGGCTTTACGCTGGGCCTCGTTGGCGGCGGCGGCTCCGTGCTGGCCGTGCCGCTTCTTGTCTATTTCGTCGGCGTGCCCAGTCCGCATGTGGCGATCGGCTCAAGCGCGGCGGCTGTCGCGGTCAACGCGCTGATGAGCCTTGCCAACCATGCGCGCGCAGGCACGATCAAGTGGCGCTGCGCCTCCGTCTTCGCGCTCTTCGGAATAGCGGGCGCATTCGGCGGATCGTCTCTTGGCAAAATCATCAATGGCGACAAGCTCCTCGCGCTCTTCGCGCTGTTGATGGTCGCCGTGTCCTATCTCATGCTTCGACAGCGGGGTTCGCCAGGCTACCCGGCGGTCAGGCTGAACCGCGAGAATTTTCCCAGGCTCGCGGGCGCCGGGCTGACGGCGGGGGCGCTTTCCGGCTTCTTTGGGATCGGCGGCGGCTTCCTGGTCGTGCCGGGCCTGATGTTCGCTTCCGACATGCCGATTCTGAACGCCATCGGCTCGTCGCTCGTCGCTGTCGCCGCTTTTGCGGTGACGACGGCCGCGAACTATGCCTATTCAGATCTCGTCGACTGGGATCTTGCCGGAACTCTGGTGATCGGCGGCGCGTTCGGCGGTCTGATCGGCGCAGCGGCCGCGCGACGCCTGTCGAAAATGCGCGGCGTGCTGAGCGTCGTCTTTGCGACGGTAGTCTTCGCGGTGGCGCTTTATGTGCTCTGGCGCAGCGGCGACGCGCTGGGGCTATTCAATCACGCAGCGAAATCGGCGTAGATCGCGACATGATCGGATGGCTTTTCGCCGGCGCGCATTGATTTGACGATTTCGACGCCCGCCAGCCGATCGGCGGCGCGCGGCGAGAGCAGAAGGTGGTCGATGCGGAGACCTTTGTTCTTCTGCCAGGCGCCGGCCTGATAATCCCAAAATGTATAGAGTCCGCCTTCATCCGAGGTGGCGCGCAGCGCATCGGCATAGCCGAGATTGAGCAGCCGCTGATAGGCTGCGCGGGTCTGCGGCAGAAATAGCGCGTCGCCGATCCACGCCGACGCCTCATAAACGTCGCGCGCTTGCGGAATGACATTATAGTCGCCGGCGAGAACAGTCGGCTCCTCAAGCCGCAGCAGCGCCTCGGCATGGCGCGTCAGCGTTTCCATGAAGGCGAGCTTATAAGAATATTTCGGCGTATCCGGCGGATTGCCGTTCGGCGCATAGATCGAAGCGATGCGTATGACGCCCCCGGCGCCGTCGGCGACGACCGCTTCGATGTAGCGCGACTGGGCCTCGCCGTCGAAGCCGGGCAGACCGAGAATCACATCCTGAATCGGCGATTTCGAAAGCAGCGCGACGCCGTTGAATCCCTTCTGTCCGTGGACAGCGACATTATATCCGGCGTCTTCGATTTCGAGCCGGGGAAAAACGTGATCCTCGCATTTCGTTTCCTGCAGGCACAGAACGTCGGGCGCCGTGTCGCGCAAGAAGGCGAGAAGCGGCGCAAGACGCTGTCTGACAGAATTGACGTTCCAAGTCGCGACGCGCACGGCCGGCTCCTCGATCGCGCTGGATCTGGACGAATTCGCCCAACTCCGGATGGCGTGATCGTTCACATAAATCGCGAGCGCGCCTTGCGCGAAAAACCGGGGACCGCTTTTTCGTAAGCCGCGCTCTCGCGCCGCACGCGCTCTAGTCGAGGCGATAGGCGGCGTGACAGGCGTTGCAGGCTTGCACGACTTGCGACAATTCGGCAAGCGCCGGACGCATGTCCCCGCCAGGCCCGATCTTGGCGGCCTCCTGCGCGAATTTGCTCGCCTGCTCATGCATCGTCAGGCCAAGGGCGCGCATTTCGTCGGGCATGTGCGAAGCCATCATCGCTGGCATTTCGCCGAATTCGCCGCTCTTGGCGTTCGGCTTACACGCGGCCGCGCCGGGGGACGCCAGGCTGAGGCGCGCGTCGGCGATTTTTGCGGCCGCCGCGCCGTCGCCTTTGGCGAGCGCCGCAAGAATTTCGGCGACCGCCTCGGCGTGCCCGCGCATATGGGAGAGCATTTTTGCGCGCATCGGCGAGGGAAGATCGACCTCCTGGCGCGAATCGCTGATCTTCGGCGACATTTTCATATGGTCCATATCCATATGTTTCATGTCCATATGTTTCATATGCTCGCTATTGTCGTCGTCTTCGGCGATCGCGGCAGCGGCGAAGAGCGACATCCCGCAAGCTGCGGCAAACAGAATTTTTTTGATCATGGCCTCCCCCTTCATTTGAAGTCACAGCGCGGCTCGCGAAAAAGTTGGAAGCGGTTTTTCACGAGCCGCGCTTTAAATCATTAGAATCGATCACGCTATCTGCGTTCAGGCGAGTCCGCCCGAACGCCGCGCCAGCTGGTGAGCCTAGCGCGCCGGGCGTCGTGACGCGCGAGACGAATCGTCACGGCTGCGCGGAGCCAGGAAGATTGATGCTTCGTCCTTCGCGCAACTTCCTGGGATTGAGCCCAGGGTTGGCGACGGCGATATCGCGCCAGCGCCTTGCGTCGCCGTAGAACCGCTTTGCGATGGCGCTCAGCGTGTCGCCGCGTCGTATCGTGTAGGTTTGCGCGGCGGGTGACTCTGGAGGATTTTGCGCTGCGGCGGGCGTGATCTGAACCCCCGAGGCGACGGGCTCGGTTTCCTGAGACGCCATCGCCGGCGGCGCGTCGATGACGACGAATTCGCCGCGCAACATGCCCATCCAACAGCTCCAGGGAATGACGCCGGTCTTTTCGGGTGTGAATTCGATTGTCTGGCGTCCCGGCTTGATGTCGAATTCGAGCTTCAATGACGGAACGACAATCCGGTGGTTGCAAGTGGTCACTTGCGTCGCATTGATCGCCCATTTCACCGGAACGCCGCGCAGCAGCGTAAAGCGATTGGGCTCATAGCCAAGCGCGTTGACTTCCATTTCGATCGTCTGGGTCTTCGGCGCGACAGGCGTCTCCTGCGATGGAAGGGCCTGTTCAACAGGCGCGGGCCGTCGCCAATTCGTGATCACCGAAGCGAGATCGGCGCCGGAGCCGGTAAGGATCAATCCGCGATTGATCATCACCGCGCCGAGCGCGACGACGATCACGCCGGAAGCCGTCAGCAGACGATGGGTCACCGCGCCTGAAAGCATTGTCGTCAAAGCGCCGAAGGCGAGCATCACCGGCAAGGTCCCAAGTCCGAAGACGAACAGCGTCTTCGCGCCTTCGACAGGGCTGCCCGTTCCCGCCGCCATCACATACATCGCCTGCAAAGGCCCGCAGGCGATCATCAGCCCGTTAAGGAGGCCGATGACGAATGGACGATGACGTCCGCTCGCTTCGCGGTTCACCCAGTTCTGCAACGGCCGCGGCAGGCCGAGCCGAAAGCGGCGCAGCGGCGCGAACAGGCCGAGCATATTGAGGCCGAAGATGATGAGGAAAGCGCCCGCCGCGACGCCTGCGATTCCGCGCAGCGTCGGCGTGAACGCGACGAAGGCGCCGAGCCAGCCGAAGGCGGCGCCGATCGTCGTATAAGACAGAGTCTTTCCAAAGCCGAATGCAAGATGCGAGAGCCACGACGAGCGGCCGGCGCGCGCGTCGGCCGCGACGTAGCTGACGACGAAGCCGCCGCACATGCCGACGCAGTGAAAACCGGTGAGCAGCCCCAGGAGAAACAGGAGGCCGAGACTCATGTGCTGGGCGATGTCGGGTTCGCCCTCGGCGCTGATCCAACGCGTGTCGAAGAGGATGAGCGCGGCGAGTCCGGCAAGCGCGGCGACGATGATCGCAAGTCTCACGAGCGGCGAGCGCCGGCGCCGCGCCTCCTCGGTCAGAACGACGCGGTAGCCATTCTGTTCGACCTTGTCGCGGATCGCGGCGAAATCCGTGGCGTCGGCGTCATAGTCGACGACGACCGTCTCCGTCGGATAGCTCGCCGCAACGCTGCGCACCCCGGCAAGCTTTTTTATCGCGGCTTCGATGACATGTTCGCAGCCATGGCAATGCATGCCGCGGGCGTGGAAGGTGATGGCTGTTTGGTTCATCTAGATTTAACGCTCGCCGCTAGCGTCGAATCGCGGTCGGCGCCTGCGTCGGCCGCAATTGCAATCTTACCCGCGCCGTGGCCGGCGCGCGAGCCAATCGCCCGTCAAGCTTCTTACGAAACTATTTGCCCAGCGTATCCATGCCGATGAGCTTGTAGGCGGGGCAGAAGTTTATGAAGGCGGTTGCGAGCGGGATAAGCCCGACGAGACCCCACAGCGTTTTGGGACCGATAAAGACGAGGCTGAGCAGCAAAAGGCCGGCGACGATGCGAATGATCCGATCGGTTCTTCCGATATTGGCTTGCATGACTGTCTCCCTGATTAAGGCGGCCGTGCGAGCCTATCGTTTTGCGTAATTTCTCTCAGCGACTAAGTCGCTTACGCGCGCGGCCGTCTATTTATTTTGCCTGTCGTCGTCGTCGAGTTCGAGCCACATGGCGTTGAGAATCGCGAAGGCGCAGGCGAGCCCCAGCCCCAATATCCAGGAAAAATACCACATGCTTCGCCGTCTCCCGTCTAATAATAGTAATCGTCGCCGCGACGGATCGCCGCTTCGCTGACGGCGCCGCGCAGCACGTAGTAGACCCAGCTCGTATAGGCGAGAACGATCGGCAGAAAGACGATCACCGCCAGCAGCATCAAAGAGAGCGTCGCCTTGCTGGAGGAAGCGTCCCACACCGTGAGGCTTTGGCTGGGGTGAGACGACGACGGCAACAGGAAAGGGAACATGCTGAAGCCCGCCATTGTCGCGACGCCCGCGATCGAAAGACTGCTGAAGAGAAGCGCGGTCATTCTCCCCGAAAGTGCGAAAGCCAGGGCGGCAAGGAGGGCGCCGACATAGGCGGCGGCCGGGGCCGCGACCATCCAGGGATAGGCGCGGTAATTGTCGAGCCACACGCCAGCCTCTCGCGTCACCGTTTTCGCGAGCGGATTGGAAGGTCCAGAATGTTCGATCACGCCGGCGATCCGATAGCCTTCGACGCCGAGCAGCGTCCACAGCCCCGCAATGGAAATCAGCAGCACAAGCAGGATCGCCGCGAGCGCGCCAAATCGTCGGGCGCGGGCGGCGACGTCGCCCTCGCTCTTCACGCTGAGCCAGGCCGCGCCCTGCATCATGAGCATCGTCACGCTCACCAGGCCGCAGAGCAGGGCGAAAGGATTGAGCAGGCCGAGGAGGCCGCCTTCATAAGTTGCGCGCAGCGCCTGATCGAAGTGAAATGGGACGCCCTCAAGAAGGTTGCCGAAGGCGACGCCAAAGATCAGCGCGGGCACGAGGCCCGAAACGAAGAAGATCCAGTCCCAGGTCCCGCGCCATCCGCTTCCCGGTCTTTTGTCGCGAAAGGTGATCGCCACCGGACGCAGAATGAGGCCGATCAGCACGAGCAGCATCGCAAGGTAAAAGCCCGAGAAGGAGACCGCATAAAGCGGCGGCCAAGCAGCGAAAACCGCGCCGCCGCCGAGGATGAACCAGACTTGATTCCCCTCCCACACAGGACCGATCGTGTTGAGCGTCACGCGCCGTTGCGTGTCATTACGCGCGACAAACGGATGCAGCATGGCGACGCCGATGTCGAAACCGTCAAAGATGGCGAAACCCACGAGCAGGACGCCCAGCAGCGCCCACCAGATGAGGCGAAGCGTCATATAGTCGAACATCGCTTTCGCCTTTCCTATCGAGTTGACGCCGACGCGGGCGCGGGAACCACCGGCGCGCCGGAGGTTTGAGGCTCTGGCCCCGTCTGCGGCCCAATACGGACATATTTGACGATGAGCGCGACATCGACGATGGCGAGCGCGCTATAGAAGAGCACGAAGGCCGCGAGGCTCGCCGCGACATTCGACGCCGGGACGTTGGAGACGCCAAGAAAGGTCGGCATCGTCGCATCGATGATCCACGGCTGCCGGCCATATTCCGAGACGATCCAGCCGAGTTCGGCGGCGATCCACGGCAAGGGCAAGCTAAACATCACCATGCGCAGGAACCAGGGCTTGCCGCAGCGTCGCTGACACGACAGATAGAACGCGATGGCGAAGAGCGCGATGAAATAAAAGCCGAGCGCCACCATGATGCGGAAGGACCAGAAGAGAACGGGCACGTCGGGAATTGTCGACATAGCCGCCTCGTGAATCTGTGCGTCGGTAGCATTCTCGATATCCGGCCGAATGCGCTTGACGAGCAGCGAATGGCCGACGTCGCGCATCGAGTCCTCAAGCTCCGGCGGAACGGCCGCGTTGGGATGGCCGCCTTCCTTCGCAAGCCATTGATAGGCCGGCATGCCGTTACGAATGCGCTCTTCAGAGCGTTCAACCAGCGCCTTCACGCCTTCGACAGGCATATCGAGCGAGCGCGTGGCGATCAGCCCCAGAATCCAAGGTATCTTGATTTCAAAGCTGGTCGTTTCGCTCTTGAGATCGGGAAGGCCGAAAAGCGTGAAGGACGCCGGCGGCGGCTCCGTCTCCCACATCGCCTCGATCGCGGCGATCTTCATCTTCTGGCTCTCGCCCGCCGTATAGCCGCTCTCATCGCCGAGCACGACGACCGACAGCGCGGAGGCGAGCCCGAAGCTCGCGGCGACAGTGAGCGAGCGGCGGGCGATGTCGATGTGACGACGGCGCAAAATATAGTAGGCGCCGATCGACATGACGAACATTGCGCCGGTGACATAGCCAGCGCTGACGGTATGCACGAATTTCGACTGCGCCACGGGATTGAACAACACTTCCGTGAAGGACGTCAGCTCCATGCGCATCGTCTGCGGATTAAATGCGGCGCCGACCGGATTCTCCATCCAGGCGTTGGCGACGAGAATCCACAGCGCTGAGAAATTGGCGCCGAGCGCGACAAGCCAGGTGACGATAAGATGCTGCACCTTGGTCAGGCGCTTCCAGCCGAAGAAGAACAGGCCGACGAAGGTCGCCTCGAGGAAGAACGCCATCAACCCTTCGATGGCGAGCGGCGCGCCGAAAATGTCGCCGACATAGTGGGAGTAATAGGCCCAATTGGTGCCGAACTGGAATTCCATGGTGACGCCGGTGGCGACGCCCATGGCGAAGTTGATTCCAAACAGCGTGCCCCAGAATTGCGTCGCGTCGCGCCAGACTTTTCGCCCGGTCATCACATAGACGCTCTCCATGATGGCGAGCAGCAGGGCGAGGCCGAGCGTCAGCGGCACGAACAGGAAGTGATACATCGCCGTCAGCGCGAATTGCAGGCGCGAGAGAGTGACGACGTCGAGTTCGAACATTTTGAGCTCCGGATGTCAGCGCAATGCGGCGGCCGACAGCGTTTCCGCCATCTGAGTAGGCGTCACCTTGACACGATGTGCAGGACCGAAAAATGCGACATAGAGCGCGATCAGCGCCATAAGTTTAAGAGCGAGCGCGATGGCGATCTCGCGCGCGAGCGGCCGTGTCCGCATGGCCTCATCCCAGTGTTGCCTGGCCGCCGGCGCCCTCACGAAAGGGCGCGACGCAGCCGTTCGATGCCGAGCAGCTTCATGATGTAACGCTCGTAGACAGGTTCGCTCTGTCCCTTGCGCACCTTGCGAAGAAAATATTTTTCGTAGGCGATCTTCGCGAGATGCACCCATCGCCCCTCGCTCGACCAGTTGACGTTACGCGGCGGAATTTGCGGCTTTGCGACAAAGGCGACGCCCTTGTCGCCAAAATCCGCCAAGCAAACCGCATTCCACGTGCCTTCTTCCTTCGCTTCGCGGCCGGCGATCAGCGCGACGATATTATGCGCCGTCGCCGTCACCATCGACTCGATCATGTAGCCGGTCTTCGGCGTGCCGGTCGGCACCGGGGTCGTCTCGACGGGCGGTATCGCGACGCAGACGCCGACGCCAAAGACATTCGGATATTTCGGATTGCGCTGGTTCTTGTCGATGATGACGAAGCCGCGCGGATTGACCAGTCCCTCAATTCCCATCAGCGCGTCGACGCCCTTGAAGGCCGGCATCACCATGGCGAATTTGAACGGCACGTCATGCTCTTTCTTGATCTGTCCGTTCTCGTCCAGTTCGGCGCATTTGAGAAAACCGGGTTCGATCGCCGTCGTCTTGGCGTTGACGATCCATTTAATGTCGCGATCACGGAACGCCGATTCGAGCATCCCCTTCGTATCGCCGACGCCGCCGAGCCCGAGATGACCGATATAAGGCTCAGACGTGATATAGGTCATCGGCACCTTGTGCCTTATGCCGCGGCGACGCAGGTCGGTTGAAAGGATCATGGCGAATTCATACGCCGGGCCGAAGCAGGAGACGCCGGGCGCCGCGCCGATGATGATCGGCCCTGGATCCTTGCAGAATTCCTCATAGGCTTTCGACGCGATCTCGGCGTGCTGCAGCGTGCAAATCGAATGCGTATGCCCGCCATGAGGCCCAAGCCCCGGCAATTCGTCGAAGGCAAGCTTCGGCCCCGTCGCGATCACAAGATAGTCGTATGAAACGCTCTCGCCATTCTCCAGTTCGAGACGATTTTCGTCAGGCAGAACGCGCTTGGCGCCGACAGGAATGAAGCCGATCTTCTTTCGCTTGAACACCGGCGCAAGCGGCACCTTGATCTCATCGGGCTTGCGCCATTGCACGGCAAGCCACGGGTTAGACGGCGTGAACTGAAAATTCTCGAGGTCCGAGACGACGGTGACCTGATGCTGCTTGCCAAGCCCCTCGCGAACTTCGATCGCGGCGGCGACGCCGCCGATCCCTGCGCCCATGATCACGATATGCGCCATTCAATCCTCCCCCGCGCCTTAAGCGCCGATTTTTCGTGCTGACGGCAAACGCCGAGCGTAACAGAGGACATGCGCGATCATGGCGCGCGTGTCCGCGACTTAGTCACGCTGCGCGTCGCAGAGCGAACGCAATGCGGCGAGATTGACGATTTCCGCGCCGCCGCGCGACAATTTCACCCAGCCTGAGCGTTCGAACGCTTTCAGCGTGCGGCCGACGACTTCACGCGCCGTGCCGAGATCCGCGGCGAGCGCCTGTTGCGTGGCGACGATCTTGTCGCCGGCGTCGCGAAGGGCGAGAAGACGTTCGGCCAGCCGCACGTTGATCCGCGTGCAGACGATCTCCTCGATGCGCGACATCAGCGTGGCGAGACGCCGGCTGTAGCCGTCGAACACCAGCGCGCGAAAGCCCTGGGATGCGTTCATCAGCGCGGCGAAACGATCGGCGGGCACGACATAGGCGATCACATCGGTCTCGGCGACGCCTTCGGCGGCGTAGGCGTCGTCCGATAGCAGCGAGGCGGTGGTCAGAATGCAGGTTTCATTCGCGCCGACCCGATAGAGCACGATCTCACGACCCGATTCGGTGACCCGCTGCACCCGCACCGAGCCCGCGACGATCAGCGGAAAATGCGCACAATGGTCGCCGGGACGAAACAGCACGGCGCCCCGCGGGATATGCTTTCGGACGGCGCCCTCGCGCAGCAGCGTCTTCGTCGCAGCGTCGAGGCTGCGCAGGGAAGGCGTTTCTTCGATCCAGTCGGACGGCATCGTCTGCTCTTCGGCTCGCTAGCGATCCAAGGTTCCCATCGCCGATGCGCGGCCTCGTTGGCGCGCCGATGAATGTCTTTGATAGTCTAAAAGGCGGCGCCGGATTTTGCGCCGAGCCGCTTCAGCATGCGCGCCAAGGGGCAAAGGCCGGTGAACGCCGCCTGCACCAGATTGGCGCCAACGAAAGCCGCGAGCAAGAGCCACCAGGGGCTCGCGAGCTGCGACAACAGAAGGCTCAGTAAGACCATCGCGCCGGCGAAGGCCATGACGAGTCGGTCAATGCTCATGGCGAATGCTCCTGACGCAGGGCGCCACGTTTGACGCGCGTGCGCGACTTTGCCGCCTTGCCGCATGGTTCGGCGCAAAACATCTCATAAAGCAGGCCGATGATTCGAGAGACGCTTTCATTGGCCAGGGAATAGTAGATCGTCTGCGACTCACGGCGGGTTTTCACCAGCCTGTCTTCGCGCAGCCGGGCGAGATGCTGCGACAGCGACGACTGGCTGAGGCCGATCGCCTCCTGGAGCTTGGTCACCGACAGTTCGCCGCCATGCAACTGGCACAGCACCATTAACCGATGGCGGTTGGCGAGCGCCTTGAGAAAGCTCTCGGCTTCCGCCGCCTTCGGCGCGAGCTCGAGCGGTTTTACATTCATGTTAGCTAAATTACGATTATCGAATATAAATGTCAAGCGCGCCGATCAGCGGCGGCGCAGAGCTTTTATGTCGCATTCATGCCGACGGCGGCGTTCCGTATATTACGTAATTCTAATTTAATAATCCGTCCAAGTTCGGGCGAATGGCGATGGGAGGTTGAGATGGTGGAATTCCGCGCGCCGACGCGCCGCTCCTTGATGCTGATGGCGGTAGCGGCCTTCGCCGGCATTGGCGCCGCTTCGGCGGCGCAGGCGAAATCCAGCAAACGCGCCGCAGCTTACCGCGGTGCGCCAAACGGGCGACAAAGCTGCGCCAATTGCTCCTGGTTCAACCCGCCTTCGGGCTGCGGCGTGGTGAGCGGGCCCGTCAGCGCGCGCGGATGGTGCAATCTTTGGGGGTGACGCGATCCTGCAAACGAGGAGTCGGGGCGGCGACGCCGCCCCCCTCAATTCTCGAGCCGCCCGACATTAAATTCACTATTGCTAATTTATGTTTTCTGCATATAACTGACGGCATGAGACAAATCGGCCGCTTCCTTCTCCAGCCGACGGCGCTTCTCGCCGTTCTCGCATTCTCGTTAGGCGCGCAGGCCGGAGAAGTCACCGTCCAGGTCGCCCCCGTCGAGGACCTCAAGGCCGTCGTCGCTTCGGTCGAACCTGCGCATCAGCTGACGGCGCGCGCGCGCATTGGCGGCACTGTGAGTTCGCTCAAGATCAAAGAGGGCGACGACGTGGCCGGCGGCGCCGAGATCGCCTCGGTCGTCGACCAAAAGCTGTTTCTGCAGATGCAGGCGCTTGATCAGCGCATCCGCTCGCAGCAGGCTCAACGCGACAAGGCGCAGACCGATTTCAACCGCGCCCAGGAGCTTTTCCGACGCGGCGTCTATACGAAGGCGCTGTTCGATCACGCGAAGACCGCGCTCGACGTCGCCGACCGCAATCTGGCCGCGCTGCGCTCCGATCGCAGCGTGATCGAACAGCAGGCGGCGGAAGGCTCAGTGCGCGCGCCCGGGCCAGGGCGCGTCCTCACCGTTCCAGTCTCCGTCGGCCGCGTCGTGATGCCTGGCGAAACCATCGCCACGATGGCCGAGGACAAATATATCCTGCGCCTGCAATTGCCTGAGCGCCACGCGCGCTTCATGCGCGCCGGCGACAAGGTCGAGATCGGCGGCCGCGGCCTGCATGACGAGGCGGGCGGCGAACGCAAGCAAGGGCGCGTGCGCATCGTCTACCCCGAAATTCGGGGTGGCCGCGTCATCGCTGACGTCGACGTTCAGGGGCTCGGCGATTATTTCGTCGGCGAGCGCGCGCGCGTTTACGTCACGACGGGCAAGCGCGATACGATTATCGTCCCGCGCGAAGCCGCTTATCGTCGCGCTGGCGTGGACTTCGTCCGCCTCGCTTCCGGCGAAGAAGTCGTCGTTCAGCTTGGCGAGCCGCGCGGCGATGGCGTCGAGATTCTTTCCGGCCTTCACGACGGCGACGTGGTGAAGACGCCATGAGCGAAGAGTTCCGTCCTGGCATTTCGGGAACGCTGACCCGCGTCTTCATCAATTCGCCGCTGACGCCGCTGTTGCTCTTGGCCTCGATTTTCGTCGGGCTGATCGCTCTGCGCTCGCTGCCGCGCGAGGAGGAGCCGCAGATTTCCGTGCCGATGGTCGACATCATGGTGTCGGCCAACGGCTACAAGGCGGAAGACGCGATTGAACTCATTACGCGCCCGCTCGAAGACATCATCAAGGGCGTCAATGGCGTCGAGCATGTCTACTCGCAGACTCGCGACGACAATGTGGTGGTCACAGCGCGCTTTTATGTGGGCACGTCGCAGGACAACGCCGTTCTGCGCATCCATGACAAGATACGCGCCAATATCGGCGAACTGCCGAAAGGCATCCCAGAGCCGCTGATCGTCGGCCGCGGCATCGACGACGTGGCGATTGTGGTGCTGACGCTTTCGGCGAAGCCGGAGCGCGCCGATCGCTGGACCGACAACGGCCTCTTTCAAGTCGCCGAGGAATTGCAGCACGACCTCACCAAGGTCGACGACGTCGGCTTGAGTTATATCGTCGGCGGCAGCCCCAATCAGATTCGCGTCGAGCCCGATCCCGAACGCCTGTCGCAATATGGCGTGACGCTCAATCAGCTGATCGACAAGCTGAACAACG
>JBFXJV010000017.1:0-17302 GCA_050174515.1 Methylocystis sp. | reverse complement strand
TCGGTCGGGCAGCGATGCGCTGCCCTGCATCGGCAAGGCCATGGCGTATTCGTCGAACTTGGCGATGCGCACGTCGTTCGTGGTCAGCGAGCGCGTCTGGATGCTGCCGTTGGAGAGCGCGACGATGACGCCTGATTCATTGCGGCGAAATTCGGCGCGCGCCGCCGTCACCGTCTCTTCCTGCATCTTCTCGACCGAAAGCTGGCGAACGAACAGATTGATCGCGAGGTCAGGCGTCTCCCAGCGCTCGATGTACAGCGTCTTCACGCCATTATCGAAAGTGTAGAAATGCGCGGCGTCGAGCATGCGATGGTTGAGCGAATTGCGCACGACATTGAGCACGTCCTGCATTTCGCTCGAATAATGCGGCGCCGCGAAATTGGCGAGCAGATAGCCGAGCACGACGACGCCCGAAGCCAACACCAGCGCCGGGCGACAGATGGCCCAGACTGAAAGGCGCAAGGCATAGAGAACAGCGATCATGCCTTCGCTCGCCATGCGCCCGAATTCGAGCGCGGTGGCGACGCCGACCGCCATCGGCAGCGTCACATAAGCCACGGTCGGCGTCACGCCGATGAGGGCAGGGATGACGAGGCCGCCGCGCACCGCGGCGGGCGGCAGCTGGTAAAGCAGATAGGACAGAACGACGGGAATCGAGAGCGCGAACTGGACGACGAGCAGCCCAAACCCGATGCGCTTGAAGAGGTAGAGGAACAACAGGCGCGGCATGCCGGGCGTTTCGCGCTATCGTTCGCGGATTGGCGCGGAAGCGAACATCCGCGCCGCACGCTCTAAAAGAGAAGCCGACGCTTCGGCGCGATGTAAGGCGCGCGGCGTCACTGCCTGAACCTCGCCCAGGCGGCCTTCGAATATCTTGTCCAGGCCTCGTCGAAGACGCCGTTTCTCGGCAGGGCGGTCGCGCCCGCCCAATGCGCGAAATAGATTTCCTTGCCCTCGTAATCGACCGGCTTGCCGTTTTTGAATTCGACGCCAGGCGCCTTGTAGAAGCTTTCGTGCGAAGCGCCTGAGACCACATTTGGCAACAGCTCGATTTTGACGCCGCGCCGGTGGGTGACGAAATTGACGAGCGGCTGGGCGAAGAGCTGACCGCGTTTGCGCACGTCGTGAAAAATCGCCGCGTCGTCGCGGATCGTGTCGATGAAGTCCGAGAGCTTCAAATATTGGTTCGAGGTGACCCAGAAGCCGTCATTGAAGAGAAGCGCGTCCTTCAAGAACGGATAACGGTCGCGCCGGTCGTTGTAGACATATTCGAAGCTCGGCGAGGCGACGATGAATTCCATCTTGCCCTTTTCAAGCCTGCCGAAGAGCGGCGTGAAGTCGCGAAACAGAATGACGTCGACGTCGACATAGGCGACTTCATCGAGCGGCAGGGCGAGCGCCTGCAATTTTCTCAATCGACGGCGGTTGCTGTTGAAGACGCCGGGGTAAAGTTCATGCGAGAGCTTGTCAATTTCGGTCGGTTCTTCGCCGACATAATGCGCGCCGTATATCTCCGCGGCGCGGCGCGTCAGCGCGACATTGTCGTCATAGGGAATGAGATAAAGCGGCAATGAGGAATTGGTGTCGCGGTAGCTTTCGAGGAAAGGCAGCAGCCAGTCGATGATCTTGTCATTGCCGACGATGGCGACGCCGTAACGCTTGGCCGGGGCGTCGCTTGGCGCCGCCGCGCTCTCGGGCGATAAGACTGGATTTGGGAAGCGAAGCCTCATATAGGGGATGTATTAGAACACGGCGGGCAAATGCAAGAGGCCGCCCGGCATGGGGCGAGAAGCCGATCCGGGACGCCTTTAGCGGCGAGCCCATCTGCGCGAATTTAGTGAGGAATTTGAAGCGACCGCCATGTTGCAGCGCCATGTCTGATACGATGAGTCAAAATTTCTCATCCGCGAGAGGCCGGGACGAGTCTCTGGGCGTAGCGCCGCGCCCTTTCGCCGGCAAGACCGTGGCCGTCGTTCATGCCGCGTGGCACAGTTGCGGCAGCTATCAGGTCAACGTCAGTCAGATTGCCGCATATAAGGCGCTTGGCGCGCGCGTCATTTCGGTGGCGATGATGGACGATCTGGCGCGTCGCCCGCCGCGCGGCGCGCGCTGGCCGACCTATATCGAAGCGTCGCAGGACATCGGCGCCGACCGCCGCTATTATTCGGGCGCGCCCTTTTCGGCGCTGGCGTCTCGACTTCTTGTCGACGGCTGGTGGCGACTGATCCACGGCGATCAGGCGTCATGGTTGATCGAACTCGCCAGGCGCACGCCGCTGCCGAACGGATTCGAGAATGAAACAGTCGACTTCATTCACGCTAATCATTATTTCACCCTGCCTTTCGTTGAGACGCTGATGCGCGGGCGCAAGGTTCCGGTCGTTTTGGAGACGCAGGACATTCAGGCGCGCCAGTATATGTTGCGCAACAAGGGCGGTTTCTTCATTCCGCCCTATGCGACATACGACGACATGCTGGAGGTCGAACTCGCATGGATGCGCCGCGCCGATCTTTGCGCCCATCTCAACGAAGAGGAGCATCGCGATTTCCAAAAGCTGCTGCCGGAGCTCCGGCACGCGCTGATCTATCCGGCCGTGCTGTCGGCCCCATTGGCGCGCGGGCGCGACATCATCATCGTCGCGAGCGACAATTACGGCAATTACGTCAGCCTGCGCTGGTTCCTGGAAGAAGTCGCGCCATTGGCGGGCGGCGCGCGCGTCGCGATTTACGGCAACATCGATGGCGGCGTGAAGCGTCGCGACGCAGCTCTCTATGAAGCGCACCGCGGCTTGTTCAAAGGCCGGGTCGACGACATCGGCGCGGTATACGCCAACGCCGGCTGCGTGCTGCTTCCCACCGTCGAAGGCCATGGCCTCTCGATCAAGGCGGTCGAGGCGCTTTCCTGCGGCGCGCCCCTTGTCGCGACGCCGCTGGCGTTTCGCGGCATGCAGGTCGATCCGGCGAAATTGGGCAATGTCGCTCTCGCCGAAAACGCCCAGCAATTTGCCAAACTGTGGCGCGACGCTCAGGCGCGGGCCGAAGACGGCCAGTCAGCGCCGCCGGAGCGAAGCGACACCCGTCGCCTGTATGAAGACGCATTCAGCCAGGCGGCTTATGCGCGCGCTTTGGCGACCGCCGCCGCCGAGCTCTGAACATCGCCGCATTGCAGCTCGTTCAAGAGCGCGCCAGAAGATTGTCGGAATGCTTGAAGTCTGATTAGGCTGCGGTTTGCGCCAATTGGAGGATCGGGTTGAGCGTTTCATCGAGTGACCGCTCGGCCTGCGCCGCGCGTCCGCTGCTCGGCCGGCGCGTCGCGCTCATCCATCCGGCCTGGCACTCCTGCGGCACCTATCGCGTCGTCCTTGGCCAAATCTCCGCCTATCGCGCGCTGGGCGCGGAAGTTTTTCCGATCGCAATCAGTTCCGATCCGGGCTTCGTTCCTGGCCGGAGCTGGATATGGAAGGCGTTCAATCGGGCGACTCCGGAGCTTGACGACGGTCCTCGCTATTATGGCGGCGCGCCGATTTTCACTGTGTTCTCGCCGCGTTTTATACGCTGCGTGCTGTGGCCCTACATCCACGGCGATCAGGCGGCGGTGCGCCTTGGCATGGCGGAACGCACGATTCTGTCGCGCAGTCTCGACGGCGCGATCTTCGATCTCGTTCATTGCAATCACTTTTTTCTGATGCCGATCGCGCGGCGGCTGTCGCGCGGGATCGCGCCGATCCTGCTCGATACGCATGATCTGCAGGCGCGCCAATTCGCGCTGATCAATGAAACGATTCCCTGGCTTTCTCCCCGCGCCACCTATGAGTCGATGCTGGCGCGAGAACTCGAAGCGATGCGCGGCGCCGATCTGCTGCTGCATCTCAACGCGCAGGAGGCCGAAACTTTTTGCGCTCTGCTGCCTGAGAAGGCCCATGCGCTGCTCTATCCCGCCATTCCCGAGGCGCCGACCGGTCCTGGCGGGCCTGACATTGTTCTCGTCGCGAGCAACAACGCCGCCAATGTCGAAAGCGTGATCTGGTTCCTGCGCGACGTCGCGCCAAAGACGCAAGGCGTCGCAGTGAAAATCATCGGCAATGTCGACGCCGCCATTCGCTCAAAAGCGCCTGAGCAATACGCCGCATATAAGGACTGGTTTCTGGGCCGGGTCGACGATCCGCGCGCAGTCTATGCCAATGCCCGAATCGCGCTGCTCCCGACGATCAGCGGCACCGGGCTGTCGATTAAGTCGGTCGAAGCGCTGTCGAGCGGTCTGCCGCTGATCGCCACCACGCAGGCGATGCGGGGGATGGATCAGGAAGCGTTGCGCCTGCCAGGCGTCGTCATTGCCGATTCCGCCTTCGAATTCGCCGATGCGTTGAACCGGGCGGCCGCGATCGCGCCTTTGGACGAATCCGCGCGTCGCGTCAGTCCATCGCGCCGCTATTACGAGTCACGCTTCTCGCTTTCCGCCTATAAGGCGAGCCTT
Source organism: Methylocystis sp. (assembly GCA_050174515.1). Lineage (GTDB taxonomy): Bacteria > Pseudomonadota > Alphaproteobacteria > Rhizobiales > Beijerinckiaceae > Methylocystis. The sequence continues at coordinate 12,829 of JBFXJV010000017.1, read as the reverse complement.
GGCGTGCTGACTGCCGCGCTGATCAGCGTCGGCGCAGAGAATACGACTTGAGAAACAGCGTGTTGCGTGAGGGTGTGGCGCATCCGCAACGTCGCCGGAAAAACGCCGTTCCAGCCCGTGACCCTAATTACGTCTTAGGATCGATGATGATACTTTGCATTTGAAACTGCCGTTCGTCCTGAGGGGACGGACTTATTGGAGGCGCCTCGGATGTCTTTTAGAAGCTTTATTGTTGGCGCCTTCGCGTCAGTGTTGGCGGTCAGCGCCGCTTCGGCGGCTGACCTTCCGAGCTACAAGGCTCCGCCGCCGCCCCCACCGCCGCCGGTCTTCAGCTGGGAAGGCTTCCACATCGGCGTCAGCGGCTCCTACGCCGGCGGCGTCTCCGCCAATTATTCGCAGGTCTACCTGTTCACTCCGGGAGCCTTCCTGGGGATTCCGACGTCAAGTTCGATCGGCACGAGCGGATATTTGGTCGGCTACCAGAACGGCTATAACTGGCAGTTCGCCAACGGCCTCGTCGCTGGTTATGAAAGCGAATTCAACTACGCTGACGTTCGCGCCACGAATGCCGGCGTATTCTTTGGAAGCGCCGGCGCCAGCAGCCGCCTGCAGTGGTTTGGCATGGAGCGTCTGCGCTTCGGCTACGCCTTCGGCCGGTTCCTGCCTTACATCACTGGCGGCTTGGCCTATGGCAAGGTGATTCCTTACGGACAGCAGTGGGGGGCGCTGTTCCCCGTCAGCCGGTCCGTATGGCAGGCCGGTTTCGCCATCGGCGCCGGCATTGAATACGCCATCCTCGACAATTGGACGATCAAGGCGGAATATATCTTCACCCGCATGAAGGGGGCTTCCAGCGCGAATATCGCCTTCCCCTTCACTTACCGCACCGCTACCGGCAATTACCTGGATACGAACATCGCCCGTATCGGCGTCAACTATCAGGTCAAGAGCTTCGGCGCGCTGATCGGCATGCCTGAACTTGGTATCTGACCGACCGTCCTCCCCAGACGTCGACGAAGCCCGGCCTTTCGGCCGGGCTTTTTCGTTGGGGCTCGGATGCGATAGTCTCGAACCATGATCCGCAATCCCCCGCATGCCCACCCTTCGGCTTTGAGCCTCGCGCTGCTCAGCGACCGCTCGCGCGAAATCTTCAGACAGATCGTCGACAGCTATCTCGCCTCTGGCGATCCGGTGGGCTCGCGGAACCTCGCCAGGCTGCTGCCGATGACGCTGTCGCCCGCTTCGGTGCGCAACGTCATGCAGGATCTTGAAGAACTCGGCCTCATTTATGCGCCGCACACCAGCGCGGGACGGCTCCCGACCGAGCTTGGCCTGCGGTTTTTCGTCGATTCCATGCTGCAGATCGGCGATGTCGAAGAAAACGAGCGCGCGCGAATCGCCGCCGAGGTCGAAGCGGCGTCTAAAGACCATGATTTCTCAGGCGTTCTCGCGGAAGCGACGACTTTGCTGTCGGGCCTGACGCGCGTCGCCGGCGTCGTCGTCGCCTCCAAGGACAATGTGCGCTTAAAGCAAATCGATTTCGTTCGGCTCGAGCCCGAGCGGGCGCTGGTGATTTTGGTCGCCGACGACGGATCGGTCGAGAACCGGGTGATTCCCGTCTTGCGCGATCTTCCGGCCTCGGCGCTGACCGAAGCCGCCAACTATCTGAACGCGCGCGTTTCCGGACGGACAATCGCTGAAGCCAGAGCAAGCATCGAAGCCTCGCGTCAGGCCGCGCAAAGGGAACTCGACGAACTCGCCGCCCGGCTCGTCGAAGCCGGCCTCGCGACCTGGGCGGGCGCGATGGGCGAATCGCGTCAGCTGATTGTGCGCGGTCAGGCGCATCTTCTCGAAGATCTCACCGCCGCCGCAGATCTTGAGCGCGTCCGACTCCTGTTTGCCGATCTGGAAACGAAGACGGAGGTCATCGACCTCCTGGAACGCGCCGAACAGGGCGAGGGCGTGCGCATTTTCATCGGCTCCGAGAACAAGCTCTTTTCGCTTTCCGGCTCGTCGATGATTGCTGCGCCGCTGCGCGACAGCGAACGTCGAATCATTGGCGCGCTTGGCGTCATCGGCCCGACAAGGATCAATTACGCTCGTATTGTTCCGATGGTGGATTATACGGCGAGGATCGTCGCCCGCGTCGTCGGCGGCTAAGGCCGTCGTAGACGGGAGGCGCGCCGCTTCCCGTCTTCAATTTTGTTAGAGCAGGTTCCGAAAAAGTTGACAGACTTTTTCGAAGAGAACCTGCTCCAACATTCTGATTTTGAGCGATTCCTTATCGATCACATGATTCCATGTGATCGGGAAGCGCTCTAGCGCCTGCGCAGTCCTACCAGTAGCGGCGCCAATAGGGCCGCCGCCAGTAGGGCCGCCGCCAATAACGCCGCGGACCCCAATAACGCCGCGGACCCCAATAGCGCGGCCCGGGGCGCCACCAGCAGCGACCGTAGCGGCAGACCCATCGCGCCTTTTGCACGCCGGTCGCATCATCGACCGACTGTGAAACGCTGCTGTCGAGCGGCATCGCTTTCGCCGCGGGCGCTCCGTAAGCCAGCGCGCCCGCCGCCAAGGCGGCGAAAAGACAGGTTCTTGCATGTTTGATCATGCTCTGCGCCTCCTGTTCCGTGCGTGTGTGCAAATATGAGCGCAGCGCCGTCGTCTACGCGCCCACATAGCGCAAACTAGAGGTTTGCAGCTACGGTTCAAGGATGGTCCGCTCACTTCTCGCGTTACGATTAATTTCGCTTAAGAGAAGTTTTGGGGGTCGACGTCGATTTGAACGCGCACGCCGCCTCGCTCTTTAGGTCCTGCGGCGAGCATGTCGCGTAGAAACGCCTGCATGTCGGCGCCGCGCGGTCCTTTGGCCAGCAGCCGAAATCGGTAGCGGCCGCGGATCAGCGCGATCGGCGCTTCCGCAGGGCCAAGAAGGGCGATTTCATTTTCCTCTGGCCATGCGCCGGGCGCGGCGACTCTGTAGCGCGGTGAAGGCGGCAGTTCATGCGCGGCTCTGGCGAGCGCGCGCGCATGCGCTTCCGCCGTGGCGGCGTCCTTGGCGGAAACGATCAGCGCCGCGAGACGGCCGAAGGGCGGAAGTCCGGCGCGCTCGCGCACGGCGATCTCCTGCGCATAGAACTTCTCCGCGTCTCCCGAGAGCAGCGCTTCGATCACAGGATGCGACGGGTGAAAAGTCTGGATCAGCGCGCGACCCGGCCTGTCGCCACGCCCGGCGCGTCCCGTCACCTGATTGAGGAGCTGAAACGTGCGCTCAGCGGCGCGGGGATCGCCGCTGCCCAGACCCAGATCCGCGTCGATCACGCCGACAAGCGTGAGATAAGGAAAATTATGGCCCTTGGCGACGAGTTGGGTGCCGATGACGATGTCGAAAGCGCCTTTTGCAATCTCCTCCAACTCGCGCCGCAGCCGCTCGGCGCCGCCAGGGAAATCCGACGAGAGCACGAGCAGGCGGGCGTTTGGAAAGAGCGTCGCTGCCTCTTCGGCGAGTCGCTCGACGCCGGGTCCGCAGGCGGCGAGCGAATCCTCGCTGCCGCATTCGGGGCAGACCTCCGGACGGCGCTCGACATGGCCGCAATGATGGCACATCAGCGCGCGGCGGAAGCGATGCTCGACCAGCCAGGCGTCGCATTGCGTGCAGCGGAAACGATGGCCGCAGGAGCGGCAGACCGTCAGCGGCGCATAGCCGCGCCGATTGAGAAAGAGCAGCGCCTGCTCGCCGCAGGCGACGGTTTCGCCGACCGCCAGAGCGAGCCGCGGCGCGATCCATCTGCCGCGCGGCGGGCCTTCCTTGCGCATGTCGATCGCTTCGAGCGTCGGCATCAGTCGCGCCCGCGCCCGTGAATCGAGTTTGAGATAGCCGTAGCGCCCGCTCATGGCGTTGACGCGGGTTTCGATCGAGGGCGTCGCGGAGGCGAGGACGATCGTCGCTTCTTCGATACGCGCGCGCACCACCGCCATGTCGCGCGCGTGATAGCTCACGCCGTCGTCCTGCTTATAGGCGCCTTCATGCTCCTCATCGACGACGATCAGCCGCAACTCGGAGAAGGGCAGAAAAAGCGCCGAACGCGCGCCGACGACGACGCGCACGGCCCCGGTCGCGCAGCCGCGCCAGACGCGCGCGCGTTTTCGCCCGCTGACGCCGGAATGCCATTCGGCGGGCTTCTCGCCGAATCGCGCCGCGAAACGCTCGAGAAATTGAGTGGTGAGCGCAATTTCGGGCATCATCACGAGCGCCTGTCCGCCCGCTTGAAGGGTGGCGGCGATCGCCTCGAAATAGACTTCGGTTTTGCCGGAGCCGGTGACGCCTTCGAGCAGAAACGGCTCGAACGCCCGCGACGCGAGCGCCGCCTTTAGCGCGTCGGCGGCTTCGCTCTGCGCGGGCTCCAAAACCGGCGTCGCGAACGATGGATCGAGCGGCGGCGCGATCGGCTCCGGCGGCGCGGCGACCGCCTCCAGCGCGCCCTCGTCGACGAGCGCATCGATCACGCCTGTCGAGCAGGCGGCGGCTTCGGCAAGCGCTTTCTTGGCGAATGCGACGCCGCCTTCCGCAGCCTTGAGGACGCGCGCGCGCGTCGGCGTCAATCGTTGCGGCGCCGCGCCGCTGGCGCGATAGAGCGTGCGCGGCGCTTCCGGTCCGGCGTCTTCCGCAGCCCTTGTCGCCAGCCGCAGCGCCATCCCGCGCGGCGTCAGCGTGTAGCGCGCGAGCCAGTCGATGAAGTCACGCAGTCTTTGCGAGAGCGGCGGACGGTCGAGGCGGGCGCTGACCGTCTTGAGATTGCCGCGCGGAGGGGAGGCGGCGCCGACAGACCAGACGACGCCATAGGCTTCGCGGCGTCCGAGCGGCGCTCTGACGCTGTCGCCGGGCGAAAGCCGCATCGCCGCCGGCGCCAGATAGGAATAGGCGGAGTCGACCGCGACAGGCGCCAGTACCTCGACGACTCTCGCCTGTTCGTCCTCGTTTTGCGCCGCGCTCATGCCGAGGGCTTAATCCATTCCGATCCCAAGCGGAAATGTTCTGGAGGGAAGCGACGCGTGCGACGGGGGTCGAGCATCTCAACGTCTCCGCCCGAGGCCCCTATCGCAAAATGCTGGCGCATCGGTCTCTCGGCGCTCGCGACGGCAAGCGTTGCGCGCAGCATTTGGACCGAGGCGCTCATGGCGGCGGCGAGACCCAAAGGCAATGGCGCGCAGAAGTCGACAAACGCTGCCAGCCACTGGTTGCGGGGATCGCGCGCCAATCGGGACAATAACGTCCCGCATACGGCGATCCACTCACGTGGATGTCGGGCAGGTTCGACGCCGATCAATCCGCGCTAAAGCAATACGCTCGGCGCCGCTGCATTCAACGCTCCGCCAATTTGCTGCAGGCGACGCCCGCCCGTCGGCCGCTCAGAAAATCGCGCCAGCGGGAATCGCCCAGTCTCCAGCGATAATTCTGTCTTAGAACAGCCGATCGACAGGCAGGTCCGCGCGCAGGTCAACGCCGCTTCTTTCGAGCGAATTGCGCGCGCTCTGACAATCTTCGCCGCCGCGTAGTATGCGCGGTCCTGATCCGGAAAAACGAAAGAGTCGGCGGTTTCGCTCGAATGTAAGCTGCGGCAGGAAAGAGCCGCGACGCGCAGAACGCGCATCGCGGCTCCTCGCATTATTGATTTGCCGCCTTCAAATGAATGAGCGCGGTTTCGGCGTGACGGACGCCTTTCGCGATCCGGCTCGCGTGGTGGGTGCGCTTGGACTTCTTGAGCGCTTTACTGAGATGCTTCATCGCCGTCTTGATATGCCCCTTGGGGTCTTCGCTGCTCGCCGCTTTGGCGTGATCCCAGGCGTTATGCGCGTGCTCGGCGAAGGACGATGCGTTATGCTGCTTGCCTTCTTTGATCGCCTCTTTGGTCTCCTCGATCGCTTGCGTCAGATGCTCGCTTTGACTTTGTGCGAACGCCATCTGGGGCGCCACGAATAGGGCGGCCATCACGGCCAGAGCGGCGAAGATTGAACGACGTGCCAGCATAATTATCTCTCCCTTAGATTTGTTTCTGTTTCGCTCTCGCTCGCCGCCCGTCAGGCCACGCGCAAGCGAGAGCAGAACGATGAGATGGCGAATATGGTTTCGCTTTCCAAGGCGACGATTTGACGCTCTTCTTGCATTCCGCCGCCGGGGCGCCTATCCCTTTCCATGCCAGTCGGCTGGACGGCCGCTGCGTTAAGCAGAGGAAAGTCCGGGCTCCACGGAGACACGGCGCCGGATAAGGTCCGGCGGGGGCGACCCCAGGGATAGCGCCACAGAAAGCAAACCGCCGCGCAAGCGGTAAGGGTGAAAGGGTGCGGTAAGAGCGCACCGCCCGAGCGGCGACGTTCGGGGCACGGCAAGCCCCGCCGGGAGCAAGACCGAATAGGGGCGACGGAAGGCCTTGAGCGCGAGCTTTAGCCTTCAACCCGTCTCCGGGACTGTCGCCCGGGTTGGTTGCTTGAGGCGGGCGGCAACGTCCGTCCCAGAGGAATGGTCGTCACGTTCTACAAAGGACGTACAGAACCCGGCTTACAGGCCGACTGGCGCTCGCATCGACGATTTTGTCGTCAACAATATTGAGGCAGGGAAGCTTCGCATCGCACTTCGCCGCCACGAGGCCGCCAAATTCACAGCCACCGTAAACGCTCCCTTAACGATAAAAAAGCCTAATGAAGCCGGTTGCCGAATTCGGCGCGTGGCGACCCGCCTGCTCCCGACGCCTCGCGGTTCCATGTCGATTAAAACCGCCCAGCCGCAATTATGCCGTCTCGACGCGCCAGCGCTCGCCGGAGGCTTGGCGTCGCGCCGCCGGCCGGGTCGCGCCGCGCGCCGCCTGATGAGGAGCATGCCGATGACGTCCGCCGGGACGCATATTCCGGTGCTGCGCGACGAGGCGATCGCCGCTCTCGGCGTGCGACGCGGCGGGCGCTATGTCGACGCGACCTTCGGCGGCGGCGGCTATACGCGCGCCATCCTCGCACAGCCGGATACGCGCGTGCTCGCGCTCGATCGTGATCGGACGGCGCTGAAGGCCGGAGAGGCGCTCGTCGACGACATGCGCGGACGGCTCACGCTTGTCGAAGCGCGCTTTTCCCAGCTCGAAGACATTGCGCGCGCGCAAGGTTTCGCGCCGGTTGAGGGAATCGTCTTCGACATCGGCGTCTCGTCGATGCAGTTCGACGAAGCGGCGCGCGGATTTTCCTTCCGCGCCGAGGGGCCGCTCGACATGCGCATGGAGGGGCGGGGTTGCAGCGCCGCCGACATCGTCAATGAGGCGGATGAAGAGACGCTCGCCGACATCCTGTATTTCTACGGCGAAGAGCGCGCCGCGCGGCGCATCGCCCGCGCCATCGTCCACGATCGCAACATCGCGCCATTCGAAACGACGAAAGCTCTCGCCGGCTTGATCGAGCGCGTCGCGCCAGGCCGTCCGGGCGACATTCATCCGGCGACGAAAAGCTTCCAGGCGCTGCGCATCGCGGTCAATGAAGAACTCGACGAACTGCTGAACGGTCTCTTCGGCGCCGAACGGCTGCTCGGCGAAGGCGGCCGGCTTGTCGTCGTGACGTTCCATTCGCTCGAGGATCGCATCGTCAAACAGTTTCTCGCGGAACGCTGCGGACGGGGCGAAACCGGATCGCGCCGCCTTCCCGGAGAAGCCGCGCCGCCGGCGCCGAGTTTCGTCTGCGAAGGCCGCCAGCCCATCACGCCGACATCCGCCGAGACGGCGGCAAATCCGCGCGCGCGTTCGGCGAAAATGCGCTACGCGACGCGCACGGCGGCGGCGCCGCATCCGCTCGACGCGAGGCTCGCGCGGCTTTCTCGCCTTCCCGATCGCGACAAGGGAAAAGCCTGATGCTGCGTTTCCTCAACATCATTGCGATTCTCGCGCTCGTCGGTTCGGCGGTCTACGCCTATTCGATCAAATATCAGACGAGCTATCGCGCCGAGCAGATCACAAAAACCAAGATCGAGATCAGGCAGGAACGCGACGCGATCGCGGTGTTGCGCGCCGAATGGGCCTATATGACCCGGCCCGAGCGCATTCAGAAGCTCGCCGACGCTTATCTGCCGGGCATGAAGCAGGTCGACGCGACTCAGATCGTTTCCGCCCAATCGCTTCCCGAACGATCGGCGCGCGTCGACTCGATCGGCCAGAAGCTCGACTCGCTCGGATTGAGCATGCCGGCGACGCCGCCCGTCTCTGGCGGCGCGTCGACAACGACGCCCAAAGCGCAAGGACAAGAGCGACCCAAACCATGACGCAGACCATGCGCGATCCAGCACCATCGCCTTCTCGAACACGCGAGATGCGGGCGCTGCTACGCTCCATGTTTTCGACGAGTCTCGATTTGAGCGCGCCGCGCATGCGACTCGCCGCCCTGGGCTTTCTGGCGCTCTATGGGGTGATCGCGATCAAGCTCGTCTATCTGGGCTTCAAGCCGGAAGCGGCGACCACGCGGCGAGCCGCGGCGGAAGCCGTCGCCGCGTCGCGTCCGGACATTCTCGATCGCAACGGCGAGGTGCTCGCCAGCGACGTGAAGGTGATGTCGGTCTTTGCCGAGCCACGCCGCATCATCGACAAGGATGAAGCGACCGAACTGTTGACCGCCGCTCTGCCGGGACTCGACTCGCGCGAATTGCGCGAGCGGCTCGGATCGAGAAAAGGCTTCGTGTGGGTGAAGCGCGAGGTCACGCCGCATCAGCGCGATGAAGTTTTCCATCTCGGACTGCCGGGCGTCGGATTGATCCCCGAAAACAAGCGCGTCTACCCCAACGGGCCGATCGGCGCGCATGTGCTCGGCTTCGCCAATATCGACAATCAAGGCATCGCCGGCATTGAAAAATACATCGACGGGCAGGGGCTCGCCGATCTGCACGGCGCCGGCTTCGGCGTGACGCCCGAGGAGCTGAAGCCCGTGTCGCTTTCGCTCGACATACGCGCGACGCATGCGCTGCGCGACGAACTCGAGAAAGGCGTCGCGCATTTCAAGGCGAAGGCCGGCGCCGCGGCGATCATGGACGTCAACACCGGAGAAGTGATCGCGCTGGCGTCGCTGCCTGACTATGATCCGAACAAGCCGACGGAAGCGCTCGACCCCATCCATATCAACCGCATGAACGTCGGCGTTTATGAGATGGGCTCGACCTTCAAGGCGCTGACCATCGCGATGGCGCTCGACTCCGGCAAGGTCAATCTCAATTCAAGGCTCGACGCGCGCGGCGCGCTGTCGTTCGGCCGCTTTAAAATCCATGATTATCACGCGCAGAACCGCGCGCTCACCGTGCCGGAAGTCTTCACCTATTCCTCCAATGTCGGCACCGCGCGCATGGCGATGGGGCAGGGCGTCGAGCGGCACAAGGCGTTCTTGCGCAAGATGGGCCAGCTTACCCGCATGCGCACTGAATTGCCGGAAAGCGCCGAGCCGATCGTGCCGAAGAACTGGGGCGAGCTGAACACCATGACCATCGCCTTCGGGCATGGCCTCGCGGTGGCGCCGCTGCAGGCGATGATGGCGGTCGGGGCGCTGATGAACGGCGGCTATCTGATTACGCCGACCTTCATCAAGCGCAGCGAGGCGGAAGCCAGGGCGGGCGCCGAACGCGTCGTGAAGCCCGAGACGAGCGAGGCGATGCGCTATCTGATGCGCCTCAACGCCGAAATCGGCACGGCGCGAAAAGTCAACGTCGCCGGCTATTACGTCGGCGGTAAAACGGGCACGGCGGAAAAGGTCGTCAACGGGCATTATTCGAAGACCAGGCTGTTTAACACCTTCATGGCCGTCTCTCCCGCGGACAGGCCGAAATATCTGTTCCTCACCATCATGGACGAACCGCAGGGCCTGCCGGAAACCGGCGGCTATGCGACGGCCGCCTATAACGCCGGCTATGTGACCGGCGAGATCATCGAGCGCGTCGGTCCGATTCTCGGACTTGCGCCACGCTTCGAGCCGCCGCACCAGCCTTTCCCCCTCCTCGCCAAATTGGGTTATGGCTATGCCAATGTTCCCGCCCGCGGCGGGGGAGGGCATTGATGCTGCTGTCCGAACTGCTCGCGACGCCAGACCTTGAGCCCGCCTTGCGCGGGCTCAAGATCGCCGGACTGACGGCCGACAGTCGGATGGCGCGCGACGGCTTCGCGTTCTTCGCCATACCCGGTCATGCCGGCGACGGCATGTCCTATGTCGCCGACGCCGCCTCGCGCGGCGCCTGCGTCGTGGTCGCGCAGCGCGCCGAAGAATGTCCGTTGCCGCTCGTTGTCGTCGACGATGTTCGGCGCGCGCTGGCGCTTGCGGCGGCGCGCTACTTTGCTCGTCAGCCGTCAACCATCGCCGCAGTCACCGGAACGAGCGGCAAGACGTCGGTCGTCGCCTTTTTGCGCCAGATCTGGGCCGCGCTCGGACATGAGGCGGCCTCGCTCGGCACTGTCGGAATCGTCGATTCGGGCGGCGCGCATTATGGCGCGCTGACGACGCCCGGACCGGTCGAGCTGCACCAGACTCTGGACGATCTTGCGGGGCGCGGCGTGACGCATCTGGCGATGGAGGCGTCATCGCTCGGCATCGATCAGCGCCGCCTTGACGGCATGCGCGTCGACATCGCCGGCTTCACTAATTTTTCGCGCGACCATCTCGATCATCACGCTGGCATGGATGAATATTTCGCGGCGAAGATGCGGCTCTTCGATACGCTGATGCATCCGGGCCAGACGGCGGTGATTGACGCCGACACGGATGTCGCGCCGCGTGTGATCGAAACTTGCCGCGCGCGCGGGCTCAAGATTTTCAGCGTCGGTTCGAAGGGAGAAGCGATCAAGCTGTTGTCGGCCACGCCGTCCGCCCTCGCCACGTCCCTACGGCTTAGCTATGAGGGCGGCGAATATGAAGCGAACCTGCCGCTCGCTGGCGCGTTTCAGGCGTCGAACGCCCTCGTCGCCGCCGGGCTCGCTATCGCGAGCGGCGATGACCCGCAACGGGTTTTTGCGGCGCTCGAAGCGCTCAAGGGCGCGCCGGGGCGTCTCGAACTCGTTGGCCAATACAGGGACGCTCCCATCTTCGTCGACTATGCCCATAAGCCAGACGCGCTGGAGAAAGTGCTCGCCACTTTGCGGCCGTTGACAAAAAATCGCCTGATTGTCGTCTTCGGTTGCGGCGGCGACCGCGACCGCGGCAAACGCCCGCTGATGGGCGCAATCGTCGCCCAATCCGCCGATGTCGCCATCGTCACCGACGACAATCCGCGCAGCGAGGACGCGGCCGCCATTCGCGCAGAAATTCTGGAAGGAACCCGCGGCGGCGCGGCGCAAATCATCGAGATCGGGGACCGTCGCGCGGCGATCGCCAGCGCCGTCGGCAAGCTTCAAACAGGCGACGCGCTCGTCGTGGCGGGAAAAGGTCACGAGACCGGGCAGATCGTCGGCGGACGCGTGTTGCCTTTCTCCGATCATGAGGCGATCGCGCAGGCGCTTAAGGAGCACCATTGATGACCCGAAGGCCGCTATGGTCGGGATTGGCGCTGGTCGGCGCGCTTCGCGCCCGCGCCAGCGGCGGCCTTGCGCGCGAAGCTACGGGCGTATCGATCGACACGCGCACGCTTCAGCCCGGAGACCTGTTCGTCGCCATCAAGGGCGAAACGCGCGACGGCCATGACTTTGTGCGGGCGGCGTTCGAGAAGGGCGCGGCGGCGGCGGTGGTCGACGAAGCGCATGCGGACGAGCTTTCCGGCGCCGGGCCGCTATTCGTCGTCAGGAACGTGCAGCAGTCTCTCGAGTCGCTCGGTCAGCGCGCGCGCGAACGGACCGACGCTTTCATCGCCGCGATCACCGGTTCTGTCGGCAAGACGTCGACGAAGGACATGACCCGGCTGATGCTGTCGCGCTTCGGCGACACGCATGCGTCGACGGCGTCTTACAACAACCATTGGGGCGTGCCGTTGACGCTCGCGCGCATGCCGGCGGAGTCGAATTTCGGCGTGTTCGAACTCGGCATGAATCACGCGGGCGAGATCGCCGCGCTCGTCGCTCAGGTTCGTCCCCACGTCGCGGTCGTCACCCGCATCGCGCCGGTCCATCTCGAATATTTCGGATCGATCGAAAATATCGCAGACGCAAAAGCCGAAATCTTCTCCGCGCTCGACGGCGGCGTCGCGATCATCAACCGCGACGATGGTTTTTACGAGCGTCTCGCCGCGGCGGCTGCTCCGAGCGCTGGCCATGTTCTAGGCTTTGGAGAGACGGAAGGCGCTGACGCGCGGCTGCTGTCTTACGCGCCGGACGGCGACGGCGCGCTGGTCGAGGCGGAAGTTCTCGAGCGGCGATTGCGCTTCCGCATCGGCGCGCCGGGCAAGCATCTCGCCGTCAACGCCCTCGCGGCGCTGCTCATCGGCGCCGTTTTTGACGTCGATCTGGAGGAAGCGGCATCGGCCTTCGCCGATTTCACGCCGCCGACCGGACGCGGCCGGCGCGAGAAAATATCGACGCCGGATGGCGAGTTTACGCTCATCGACGAAAGCTACAACGCCAACCCGACCTCGATGCGCGCGGCGCTGGAGCTGCTTGGCGGCGCGCCGACAGGGCTCGGCGGCCGGCGGATCGCGGTCCTGGGCGACATGCTGGAGCTTGGGCCTCGGGCTGGCGAACTGCACGCGGATCTCGCCCAGGACCTTATCGACGCCAGGGTTGATCTGCTATTCACCTCCGGACCGTTGATGTCGCGCCTGAGTTACGCTGCGCCTGATGAGATGCGCGCCGCGCATCGGGCGACGCCGCTGGAACTGGAAGAGGCGGTTCTCTCCGCCGTTCGG
>JBFXJV010000016.1:0-17503 GCA_050174515.1 Methylocystis sp. | reverse complement strand
CACCGAATACCAGCCGGCGTATTTGGAGAGAAAGAGATCGCCGTTCGCCTCCATGCGCCGCCAGATTTCGAGCACCGTCTCCTTGTGGCGCGCCTGCGTGGTGCGCACGATGTCGTCGGCGCGGGCGTTCAGGGCCTCCCCCATGCGGGCGAATTGCGCGGCGGTGCGGTCGGCGAGCGCCTGCGGCGTCAGCCCTTCCTTCTCGGCCGTTCGCTGCATTTTCTGGCCGTGCTCGTCCATGCCGGTGACGAACAGGACGTCATAGCCGTCGAGCCTCTTCCACCTCGCGAAGGCGTCGGTGGCGATGCGCTCATAGGCGTGGCCGATATGCGGCGCGCCATTCGCGTAAGGAATGGCGGTGGTGATCATGTAGGGGGGGCGTTCCGGCATGGCTCGGGTCTAGCGCGGTTTGGCGGCGCGGGAAAGCGTGCTGCGGCGGCGTCGCTGATCGGCGACTCCCCTTCCCGTCCCCCATGCGCTAGGCTGATCGCCCGGATCGGACGCCGGAGCATGAGGATGAGCGCACCCAGAAGCGCGCCGAGAGACCTTGCGCGGCGCTTCGCCACGAAGCGCGAAACCCGCGGCGGCGGCTGGCGGCGCGAGAGCTTCACGCTCGAGCGCGGCGAGGCGCGGGCGAAGGCGCGCGAATGGTTCGAGCGCTTTCCCAAAGCCGCCTATATGACCGAGATCGAGTTCTGGCGCGAATTGGACGACGGCCGGATCGAATTCACCATCCGCCGGCTGCCGAGCGCCGATTGACCCGCCACGGCCCGATCTATTCCGGCCCCATGTCCGGCGTGCGCCAGCCGAGATGCTGGCCGCTGTCGACGGCGATCATCTGTCCGGTGACGCTTTTCGCCCGGCTGAGGTAAATGACGGCGTCGACCACGCCCGAAACGTCGGCGGCGCGCTCCAGCGGCACGCCTCGCGCCTCCAGCTCGAACTCCCTCTCGCCGAGCGCGGCGTTGGGAAACACCGGGCCGGGACCCACCGCATTGACCCGGATGCGCGGGGCGAACGCCTGCGCCATGGTCTGCGTAGCGGCCCAAAGCGCCGATTTCGACAGCGTATAGGTAAACTGCCGCGGCGTCAGACGCCAAACGCGCTGGTCGAGAATATTGACGATCGCGCCATTGGCCTGCGCCGGCAGCGTCGACGCAAAGTCGCGCGACAGCAGCAGCGGCGCGCGCAGATTGATCTGCATCTGCCGTTCGTAAATCTCCAGCGAGAAGTCGGCGGCGGCGTCGATCTCGAAAATCGAAGCGTTGTTGATAAGGAGCCGCAGCGCGCCAAAGGCTTCGCCGGCCTGCTCAATAAGGCGCTGCGTCGAAGCTGCGTCGGCGAGATCGGCGATTGCAGTCGCCGCGCGCCCGCCGAGCTTGCGGAGCGCATGCGCCGCGAGTTCGGCTTCCTCCGCCGAACGGGGAGAGGCGTGCAGCACCACCGGCCGGCCTTCGCGCGCAAATCGCTCGGCGATGGCGAGCCCGATGCGGCGCGGCGCGCCGGTGACCAGTACGGGGCCGTCTGCGTCGTCGCCCTCGCTCATGCGCCTCCCCTGTCGCCGAAGGCCCAATTCAGCTCTGCGCGTCCTCGCCGTCGCCGACGTCGCCGATATGTTCGACCGAGACGACGCGCTCGTCTTCCGCGGTGTCGAAGACGATGACGCCTTGGGCGCCGCGGCCGGCGATGCGGATGCCGTCGACCGGGCAGCGGATCAGCTGGCCGCCGTCGGTCACCAGCATGATTTCGTCGCCATGTCCGACCGGGAAGGAGGCGATGAGCTTGCCGTTTCTGGCGTTCACCGCCATCGCGACGATGCCTTTGCCGCCACGTCCGGTCGTACGATATTCGTAAGAGCTCGTACGCTTTCCGTAACCGTTTTCGGAGACGGTCAGAATGATCTGCTCGGCCGCCTGCATTTCGTAAAAGCGCGTATCCGACAGTTCGACGGCGCTCATCGCCTCCTCGGCCTCGGCGCCGGCCTCGGGCGAAACGTCCTCGCCCATCCGCCGGCGCAGCGCATTGGCGCGCTTCAGATAGGCGGCGCGTTCCTCGCCGGTTGCTTCGAAATGATTGAGGATCGACAGCGAGATCACCCGATCGCCGGCGCCCAGCGCCACGCCGCGTACGCCCATCGAGGTGCGCCCCTGAAAGACGCGGACCTCGGGCACGGCGAAACGAATGCAATGCCCGTCGCGCGTCGTCAGCAGCACGTCATCATGCTCGGTTGCGGTCGCGACGTCGACGATCGCCTCGCCCGCATCGAGCTTCATGGCGATGAGGCCGTTGCGGCGCACGTCGACGAAATCGGAGAGCTTGTTTCGCCTCACCGTCCCGCCCGTCGTCGCGAAGATGACGTCAAGCGTCGCCCAGCTTTCTTCATCCTCCGGCAACGGCATGATGGTGGTGATTCGCTCATTCTGCTCGAGCGGCAGCATATTAACGAGCGCCTTGCCGCGCGCCTGCGGCGCCGAGAGCGGCAGTCTCCAGACCTTTTCCTTGTAGGCCCTGCCGAGCGAGGAAAAGAACAGCACGGGCGTATGGGTATTGGCGACGAAGAGCCGGTGGACGAAATCCTCCTCCTTCGTCTGCATGCCTGAGCGGCCTTTGCCGCCGCGCCGCTGCGCGCGATAGGTTGAGAGCGGCACGCGCTTGATGTAACCGGCGTGCGAGACGGTGACCACCATGTCTTCGCGCGCGATCAGGTCCTCGTCCTCGACCTCGCCATCGGCCTCGACGATCTGCGTTCGGCGCGGCGTCGCATGCGCCTCCTTCACCGCCAGCATTTCGTCCTTGACGATGCCGAAGAGGCGTTCGCGCGAGCGCAGAATATCGAGGTAATCGGCGATCTCGGCGGCAAGCTTGTTCAGCGCTTCGGAAATTTCTTCGCGGCCGAGCGCGGTCAGCCGTTGCAGACGCAGATCGAGAATGGCGCGCGCCTGCGCTTCCGAAAGGCGGATGGCTCCGTCGTCGGTAAGCCTGTGGCGGGGATCGGCGATCAGCTCGACGAGCGGCGCCATGTCCTTCGCCGGCCAGTCGCGTCCCATCAGCGCCTCGCGCGCCGCGGTGGCGTCAGGCGAGGTGCGGATGAGGCGAATGACTTCGTCGATATTCGCGACGGCGATGGCGAGGCCGACCTGCAGATGGGCGTTGTCGCGCGCCTTGTTGAGGCGGAATTTGGTGCGCCGCGTGACGACCGTTTCCCGGAAATCGACGAAGGCGCGCAGCACGTCATGGAGCGTCATCAGCTCCGGGCGTCCGCCGTTCAATGCGATCATATTGACGGGGAAGCTCGTCTGCAGCGCGGTGTGGCGCCACAACTGGTTCAATACGACGTCGGCGACGGCCTCGCGCTTCAGTTCGACGACGATGCGCATGCCGTCGCGATCAGACTCGTCACGCAGATCGGCGACGCCTTCGATCTTTTTTTCCCGCACCAGCTCGGCGATGCGCTCGATCAGCGCCGCCTTGTTCACCTGATAGGGAATTTCGGTGAAGATGATCGCTTCGCGATCCTTGCGCAGAGTTTCGATCTCGGACCTGGCGCGCATGATGATCGAGCCGCGGCCGGTCGAGAAAGCATTGCGAATGCCGCCGCGCCCAAGGATCGTCGCCGCCGTCGGGAAGTCTGGCCCCGGCACGATCTCCATCAGCTCGGCGACGCTGATGTCGGGCCGGTCGATCATGGCGATGCAGGCGTCGATCACCTCGCCGAGATTATGCGGCGGAATGTTCGTCGCCATGCCGACGGCGATGCCGCCGGCGCCATTGACCAGCAGATTAGGAAAGCGCGCCGGCAGGACGGTCGGCTCCTGCTCCTTGCCGTCGTAGTTCGATTGAAAGTCGACGGTGCCTTCGTCGATGTCTTCGAGCAGCGCCAGCGCAGGCTTTGCGAGCCGCGACTCGGTGTAGCGCATCGCCGCCGGCGGATCATTGTCGACCGACCCGAAATTGCCCTGCCCGTCGATGAGCGGCAGCCGCATCGAAAAGGGCTGCGCCATGCGCACCAGCGCGTCATAGATCGCCGCGTCGCCATGCGGATGGTATTTACCCATTACGTCGCCGACGATGCGCGCCGACTTCACATAGGCCTTGTCGGGCGTATGCCCGTTCTCGTGCATCGAAAACAGAATGCGGCGATGTACCGGCTTCAGGCCGTCGCGGACATCCGGCAACGCGCGCGACACGATCACGCTCATCGCGTAATCGAGATAGCTGCGCTTCATCTCGTCGGTGATCGAGACCGGCTTGATGTCGGAGCCGGGCCTGTCGGAATCGTCTTTTTTGGTGTCGTCGTCAGCCAAGTGGGCGCCAGTTCAAGGATAGCGTCTAGTGGACATGTCTATAGGCGATTCGAGCGGGCGACGCCAGCATTAGCGGCTTGTAAACAACAATGTATTTCAAATGCTTATCACCTTATTCGCGGTCCCCTGTCACAATCGGGGGCGGGCTTGTGGCGTCTTGCGTTTCCTCGCGGCCGGCCTCGACCTTTTCGGGCCCGCCCGGAGAGCGGCTTCAACCGCCGATTTGGCCCAGAAAACGAGTTCGTCGGCGTCCTCAAGCGCCTGGTCGGGCAGGCTCCAATAGGAAAGCGCTATCGGTCGGTCTTTGCCTTGGTAGACAAAAGGCCGGCAGCCTGCCTTTTGAAACCGCGGCGCGCTATGCCGATCGGCCTTCAGATAGATTTCGCCGCGCGCTTCAATGGCGAAGAACAGACCATCGGCGTAAACGCCATGGCCGCTGAACATGCGCTTCACGGAAACCGCGGCAAAGGGGGCGAAAAGCTCTTCGATACGTGCGCGGTCCATCAGCGACTCCAATGGGTTCAGGAACTCCCGATTTCGGACGCCGCGCCCAGCTTCTCTGCGTCGGCCGGAGTCAGTTCAACGCTTTCGCCGCAGCCGCACGCCGACGTTTGATTGGGGTTTTCGAACACGAAGGTCGAGGAAAACTGTGTCGTCTTCACGTCCATCGTCGTCCCGAGCAGATAGAGCACCGCCGCGGCGTCGACGATGACGCGGCTGCCCTCGAGGTCAATGATTTCGTCGCCCCTCTTGGGTTCGGCGATCTCCATTTTGTAGGACATGCCGGCGCAGCCGCCTTTCTCCACCGAGACGCGCAGCCCCTTCCCTTCGTCGGCCCCGGCAAGCAGTCCGCGCACGCGCGCCGCCGCAGCGGGGCTGACCTTGATCACGCTCATTTTCACCATGCCAGTCATCCTGGATCCATTCCCGTAAGCGCCCGTTCACCACATATCGAGCGCGAGGCGCGCATCATCCGACATGCGGCTTTGATCCCAGGGCGGATCGAACACCATATTCACCTTTACATCGCTGACGCCGGGCACGGCGCTCACCGCATTCTTCACCCATAGAGGCATTTCCCCGGCCACCGGACAGCCTGGCGCGGTCAGCGTCATGTCGATCTCGACGAGACCTTCGGTCGAAATGTCGACCCGGTAAATCAGGCCAAGCTCATAGATGTCGGCTGGAATTTCGGGATCGTAGACGGTCTTCAGCGCCTTCACTATGTCGTTCGTCAGGCGCTCGTTTTCAATGGCCTCGGGGGTTCTGTCCGATGCGGCTGCGGCTTCGGCTGCGCTTGTGTCAGGAGCATCGTTCATGAACGCCAAAGTCTCATCAGGCGAAAAGAGAGCGGGCCTTTTCCAGCGCCTCCGCCAGCCGGTCGATTTCCTCGCGCGTGTTATAGAGCGCGAAGGAGGCGCGACAGGTGGAGGTGACGCCGAAGCGGTCGAGAAGAGGCATGGCGCAATGCGTTCCCGCGCGCACCGCGATGCCGGATCGATCGATCACCGTGGCGATGTCGTGCGCATGCGCCGCCGCCATGTCGAAGGAAAGGATCGGGCCCTTGTCCGGCGCCTGCCCATAGATTTTCAGCCCGTCGATCCGCGACAGTCGCTGATGGGCATAGGCGGTCAGCCCCGCTTCATGGGCGCGGATCGCATCCCGGCCGAGGCTCTCCATGTAATCGAGCGCAGCGCCAAGCCCCACGGCCTGAGCGATCGGCGGCGTGCCGGCTTCGAATCGTTGTGGCGGATCGTTGTAGGTGACGGCGTCGCGCGTCACGGTTTCGATCATCTCGCCGCCGCCGGCATAGGGCGGCAACGCCTCGAGCCATTTACGCTTGCCATAAAGCGCGCCAATTCCGGTCGGGCCATAGAGCTTATGGCCGGTCAGCACATAGAAGTCGGCATCGAGCGCCTGCACGTCGACGTCAAGATGCACGGCGCCCTGCGAACCGTCGACGCAGACCGGAACCCCATGGGCGTGCGCGATGCGGGCGACATCGGCGATCGGGGTCGGCGCGCCGACCACATTCGACATATGCGTCAGCGTCACGATCTTAGTGCGCTTCGAGAAAAGCTTCTCGAACGCCTCAAGATCGAGCCGGCCGTCGTCATCGACCTCCAGCCATTTCAGAGCGGCGCCCTTGCGCTCGCGCAGAAAATGCCAGGGAACGATGTTGGAGTGATGCTCCATCACCGAAAGGATGATCTCGTCGCCTTCGCCAATATGCGCTTCGCCGAAGGAGGCGGCGACGAGATTTAAGGCTTCGGTCGCGCCGCGGGTGAAAATGATTTCATCGGTCGATTCCGCATTGAGGAAGCGGCGAACCGTTTCACGCGCGCCCTCATAGGCTTCGGTCGAGGCGTTGGCGAGATAATGCAGGCCGCGATGCACATTGGCGTATTCATGTTCGTAGAATTGCGCCACGCGGTCGATTACGGCGCGCGGCTTTTGCGCCGAAGCGGCGTTATCGAGATAGACGAGCGGCTTGCCATAGGGCCGCTCGGCAAGAATCGGGAAGTCGGCGCGAACCGCCTCGATGTCGTAAGCCGTCTTGATGCGCGCGATCTCGTTCATCGATTGATCCTTCGAGAAAGCCAAACGCTGACGCAATCCACGAGAAACGCCTTCAATTGCTCGTCTTCGAGCGTCTCCATCGCCTCGATGGCGAAGCCTTCGATGAGCAGCGCTTCGGCTTCGCGGCGCGGCAGACCACGCGCGCTCAAGTAAAACAACTGGTCCTTGTCGAGCCTGCCGCATGTCGCGCCATGGCCGCATTGCACGTCGTCGGCGAAAATTTCGAGTTCCGGCTTATTGTTCATCGTCGCCTGCTCGGAAAGCAGCAGCGCTTTCGACTGCATGACGCCGTCGGTTTTTTGAGCGCCCGGGCGCACGATGACTTTGCCCTGAAACACGCCGACGCTCTGATCGTCGAGAATATTGCGAAAACATTCACGGCTTGCGCCGTTGGGCTTCGCATGGTCGATAATCAGCGTCGTGTCGGCATGCAGCCGCCCTCGCCCGAGAGTCGCGCCATTGAAGAGGGCGCTCGCCAATTCGCCGTCAAGCCGCGCGAAAATCTGGCGGCGACGCAAGCCCTCTCCCTCGATCAGAGCGAAGGAATTGATCTTTGCGCCGGCGTCGAGATGCGCAAGCAGCGACGCGACGCGGATCGAATGATCCACGCCGCCCGAGAGATGCGTCACGAGATCGACGCGCGCGTTGGCCGCCAATCGAAGCACGAGCGCGCTATTGTCCTGCGCTGGCGCCGCCGAAAGCGCGCCGAGCGTTTCGACCAATGTCGCCTGAGCGCCCTCGCCCAGCATCACGAGCGCACGCGTATAGGTCGATTGCGCCGCTTCCGCGGACGTAAATGTCACAAGCTCGATCGCGCGGTCAATTTTCTTGCCCGGCGCGATCTGAACGACGACGCCGTCCTGCATAAGCGCGGCGTTGAGCGCCAGAACCGGGTCCTGTGCGCCAATATCTGCGCTCGCCAGCGCCGACAGGACATGCGGCTCGTTCTGGGTAAGCGCGTCGCGCAGCGATTGGACGGCGACGCCTTCGGGAAGCCGCGCGATGTCGGAAAGATCGGGCCGGAAAACGCCGTCGAGGGTGACGAGCCGAAGCGAGTCATGCGCGCGCGGCAGAGGCAGCGCGGCATGCGATGCGGTGGCGAGCGGCGCCGGCCTGCTCATCGCCGTCTTGAAGTCGGTGTAGTGCCATGACTCGATGCGGCGGCTCGGCAGACCGAATTCGGAGAATGCCGCCCAGGACGCGGCGCGCAGGCGCGGCGCGCCCTTGTCGCGCATCTCATCATAAAAGGACGAAAGCGTCGCTTCCGCTTCGCTCGCCAGTTTGATCATCGCCTCATGCCGCCTCTTGCGCGATGTAGTCCTGATAGCCGCGTTCTTCGAGTTCCAGAGCAAGCTCCGGGCCGCCTGACCGCATAATCCGTCCCTGCGCCATCACATGCACCGTCTCCGGTCGGATATATTCGAGCAGACGTTGATAATGGGTGATGACGACGAAGGCGCGATCTTGCGCGCGCAGCGCGTTGACGCCGTCGGCGACGACGCGCAGCGCGTCGATGTCCAACCCTGAATCCGTCTCGTCCAGAATGGCGAGACGCGGCTGCAGAAGCGCCATCTGCAATATTTCCATCCGCTTCTTCTCGCCGCCGGAAAAGCCGGCGTTAAGCGGCCGGCGCAGCATGTCCTGGGAGACGCCGAGCGAGGCGGCGGCCTCCTTGACTCGCTTCAGCAGTTCCGGCGTCTGCAGTTCCGACTCGCCGCGGGCGCGTCGTTGGGCGTTGAGCGTCGCCTTCAGAAAGGTCATGGTCGCGACGCCTGGAATTTCGACCGGATATTGGAAGGCGAGGAAAACGCCCTTGGCGGCGCGCTCGGCCGGATCGAGATCGAGAATGTTTCGGCCGTTGAGGCGAACATCGCCTTGCGTCACCTCATAGCCTTCGCGGCCGGAGAGCACATAGGAGAGCGTCGATTTGCCGGCGCCGTTCGGCCCCATGATCGCCGCGACTTCGCCGGCCTTTACGGAAAGCGTAAGGCCCTTGAGAATTTCGCGCCCGCCGACGGAGACGTGCAAGTCCTTGATTTCGAGCATTACTTCAGTCCTTCGAGCCGCCGTCTCATATGGACATAGCGAACGACTTCCATACGGTCTTCATGCAAGCGGTACAGAATAAGATATGCACCGCTGATGGCGCTCCTCACGCCTTCGCCGATATCCGGTCGCGCACGGCCAATTTGCGGATAGGAGGCCAGCAATTTCGTCTTCCTTTCCAGCGCATCCAACGACCGATCCGCAGCGTTTTCACTTTCCTTGGCGATATAGGTTCAGATTTCGATCAAGTCCTCTTCCGCGCGCGCAGTTCGAACGACGCGCATGGAGACTTAGCGTTCTGGATGACGGTGGCGCGCCTCAGATTTGATGTCGTTGATCTCGCCGAAGCGCCCTGGACCGCTCTCTATTCCTTCACGCCAAAGGCGCCGTAATTCCTCAAGGTCCGTCCGCTCCACAAGGCGTTCCGTGCGCCATTGCGCGATGGCGGCGCCAATGGCTTCATTCTCCGACTCGTACTCGCCACAAGCGACGGCCGCAGCGAGCTCCGATTCCAGCTCCTCCGGCAGAGAAATCTGCAACGTCCGCATCACCCCACGCTCCCTTCGAGCGAAATCGAAATCAGCTTCTGCGCCTCGACCGCGAATTCCATCGGCAGCTGCTGCAGCACGTCGCGCACGAAGCCGTTGACGATCAGCGCCGTCGCTTCCTCCTCCGACAGGCCCCGCTGCATCGCATAGAACAGCTGGTCCTCGGAAATCTTAGACGTCGTCGCCTCATGTTCGAACTGCGCGCTCGGATTCTTCGACTCGATATAGGGAACCGTATGCGCCCCGCAGTCATGGCCGATCAGCAGACTGTCGCATTGCGTAAAGTTGCGCGCGCCCTCGGCCTTGCGATGCGCCGACACCTGGCCGCGATAGGTGTTCTGCGACCGTCCAGCCGAAATGCCCTTCGAGATGATGCGGCTCTTGGTGTTCTTGCCGAGATGCAGCATCTTGGTGCCGCTGTCGACCTGCTGATAGCCGTTCGACACCGCAATCGAATAGAACTCGCCCTGCGAGCCGTCGCCGCGAAGAATGCATGACGGATATTTCCAGGTGATCGCCGAGCCGGTCTCGACCTGAGTCCAGGAGATATGCGAATTGCGGCCGCGGCAATCGCCGCGCTTCGTCACAAAATTGTAAATCCCGCCCCTGCCCTCGCTGTCGCCCGGATACCAGTTCTGCACGGTCGAATATTTGATCTCCGCGTCGTCGAGCGCGACGAGTTCGACCACCGCGGCGTGAAGCTGGTTTTCATCGCGCTTGGGCGCCGTGCAGCCTTCGAGATAGGAGACGTAAGCGCCCTCATCCGCAATGATCAGCGTGCGCTCGAACTGCCCCGTCTTCTGTTCATTGATGCGGAAATAGGTGGATAGCTCCATCGGGCAGCGCACCCCCTTCGGCACATAGACGAAGGAGCCGTCCGAAAAGACCGCGCTGTTCAGCGTCGCATAGAAATTGTCGGTCGCCGGCACGACGGAGCCGAGATATTTCTGCACCAGCTCCGGATGCGTCTGCACGGCTTCCGAAATCGGGCAGAAAATCACGCCGGCTCTCGCCAGCTCTTCCTTGAAGGTGGTCGCCACCGACACTGAGTCGAACACCGCGTCGACCGCCACTTTGCGCGTTTCGACGCCAGCGAGAATTTCCTGCTCGCGCAGCGGAATGCCGAGCTTCTCATAGGTGCGCAGCAATTCGGGATCGACCTCGTCGAGCGACTTCGGCCCGGACGTCGATTTCGGCGCCGCGTAGTAATAAAGATCCTGGAAGTCGATGCGGGGATAATGAACGCGCGCCCAGCGCGGCTCAGGCATGGTCAGCCAACGCCGGTAGGCCTCAAGGCGCCAGTCGACGAGCCATTGCGGCTCATTCTTTTTGGCCGAGATGAAACGAACGATGTCTTCGTTCAGGCCTTTGGGGGCCTTTTCCGACTCGATGTCGGTCGAGAAGCCATATTTATATGCGTCGACGTCGATTGACGCGACACGCGCAACGGTCTCCTGACGAGCCGCCATTTTTCTTTCTCCTCGTCACGGCGGGTTCAAAGCCCGCCGGCCGATCGTTCCGCCGCCGCCCAGCCCCATTTTGGCGTCGACTAGGCGGCGGAATGACGGGACCTCATGCGGTCCACGACACGTGCAAGAACCTTTCCAAATAGTCCTACATCCTCTTGCGTCGAAGACCAACCCAAACTGGCCCTCAGCGCCTCCTTTTCCGCCGCGCCCATCGACGCAAGCACATGAGATTCCGTCATCTTGCCCGACGAACAGGCCGATCCCGAGGAAAGCGCGACATTCTCTAAGTCGAGCGCCATTAGCATGGTGCGCGGGGCGAGTCCGGGAATTGCAAAAGCGCTGGCGTTTGGCGCGCGCGGCGCCTCTGAACCGTAGAATCGGGTATCGGGCGCGATTTTCAAGACTTGCCGCTCGAGCGCGTCGCGCAAATCGGCGAGTCGCGGTCCCTCGCTGGCCAACTCGGCGGTCGCCGCCGTCAGCGCCGCCGCAAATCCGGCGATTCCCCAGACATTCTCGGTTCCCGCCCGTCGTCCGAACTCCTGGCCGCCCCCGCGCAGCATCGGCGCCTCGATATGCAGGCTCTCGTCTCGGAAGGCGAGCGCGCCGACCCCCATTGGCCCGCCGAGCTTATGTGAGGAAAAGAACAATATGTCCGCATCCGTCGTCGCGAATGTCGTCTCGAGCCGGCCGAGGGATTGGACGGCGTCACAGACGACGAAGCCGTTCGCCGCATGGACCAGCGCCGCCGCCTCGGCGACCGGCTGAATGACGCCGGTCTCATTATTGACGGCCTGCAGCGCCAGCATCACGCGCAGTCCGGCGCGCCGCGCCAACGCCGCCGCCAGCGCCTCGAGCGAGATCGCGCCTTCTCGGGTCAGCGGAATGGTCTCCACGGCGCCGCGTTGAAAGCGATGGCCCTGCATGACGCAGAGATGCTCTCCGGCGCCAATCAGCAGGACGTCGATCGGCGACGCCTCGGCGTCTCGGAGAAGTCCCGGCGAGAGCGCAAGGCTCGCCGCCTCGGTCGCGCCGCTCGTAAAGACGACGCCGCGCCGAGGACCGCCGATCGTTCGGGCGACGGCCTCCCGGGCGTCTTCGAGCGCCGCCTTGGCCGCCCGTCCCTCGGCGTGGACCGAGGAGGGATTGCCCAGAGTCTCCAGCGCATTGAGCATCGCCGCCCGCGCTTCGGGGCGCAGCGGCGAAGTCGCGTTATGGTCGAGATAGACGCGCTTGGTCATGAGCGGACCATTCTAGCAGAGGGCGTCGGCCCCGGCGCGTTTCTTGTATGTCGTGCGCATTCGGCTCCCCTGAAAAGGCGATTCATGCATATCGAGATCGACAAGCCCCATGTGGAGGCGCTCGTCGCGCGCTTTCCGGCTCATGCTTGCCTGTCCGCGCAGCTGCGCTTCTCCGACCGCGTCGAGGCGGATCTCTCGAATTTCAGCGCTGAAGAGCTCGATTTTCTCGGCGCCCTCTATCAGGACGCAGGTCCCCAGCTTCGCGCCCGGGCCGCGCAGCTCGCGACCTTGCGCGCGGCGATGGAGGCCAAGAGCACGCGCTTCGCCGCCGAGGACCTCGAAGAAGTGCTGCCGGCGCTGGTGCGCTATGTGACGACGGACGCGATACGCGGTTGGATTTTCACCGCCAATGTCACCTCCAAACCCCTGCCCTATGTCATCACCCGTTTCGACTATGTTCCGGCCTCCAATGACGAGGCGGGAAAAATCCTCATCGAACTGAAGGCCAACGCCAAGGGAACGCTGCAGTCGAATTTGATCCGGATCATGAGTTCGGACATCGCCGGCCGCACCATTGGCGAAATCCTGGCGGCGCGCGGATTCGTGCGGGAAACGCCGGCGCTGATCGAATCCTTCGACGCCTCGAGCGAGACCTATTTCGACTGGCGCGGGCGCTACGGCGCGCAATTTTCGGCGAAAGGCATCGGCTTTCACGCCGAAGATCCGACCGCCACGCATCGCGACACCGACTGGTCGCGCAAGGACCTCATCGTGCTGTCGAGCAACGGTTCTGAGGCGCGTCTCGTCAATGACGAAAGCATTCTCACCGGGCGCAGCCTGACCCTGGAGGCGCCTGGCGACATTCTCGGCCATTTCCTGCGCAAGGCCGGCAAGAGCAATCGCTTCGCCGCCGAGGATGAAATTGCCGAACTCAAGGCGCTGATCCCGGAAGCGCTGTTTACGCAAATCCCGGTGCACCCCTATGTCTTCATGTTCCATCTCGATCTGCACCATTATGTCTGGGTGCATGTCGACGAGATGCAGCCCTATCGCTACCAGCCACAGCTGAGGGAAAAGCTGGTGCTGCCTGAGGAGCAGACGGATCTGATCGACATTCTGACCGCCGAGATGGATGTGCTGATGGACGACATCGTCCAAGGCAAGTCAGGCGGCACGACGGTGCTCTGCGCCGGCCCGCCCGGCGTCGGCAAGACGCTGACGGCCGAAGTCTATTCCGAAATCATCCAGCGTCCGCTCTATCGCGTGCATTCGGGCCAGCTCGGGCTCAATGTCGCGACGATGGAGACCGCGCTGAAGGACATTCTCACCCGCGCGCAGCGCTGGGGCGCGGTGATGCTCATCGACGAAGCCGACGTTTACATCAAGCGGCGCGACGACAATATCGCGATGAACGCCGTTGTCGGCGTCTTCCTGCGCGTCCTTGAGTATTTCAACGGACTGCTGTTTCTCACCACAAACCGCGTCGACGACATCGATGAAGCGATCGTCTCGCGTTGTATCGCGCTCATCCGCTATGCGCCGCCGGACGACGACGCACGCCGGCGCATCTGGCGCGTGATGGCCGGGCAGTTCGATCTCGCCTTGGACGATGCGCTGATCGATCGTCTGGTCGCAACCTTTCCCGAAGCGACCGGCCGCGACATCAAGGGCCTCGCGAAACTCGCGGCGAAATTCTGCCATCAGAAGAACGTCGCGCCGAGCCTGCCGGTTTTCCAACGCTGCGCCATCTTCCGGGGGCTGGAGATCGCGCGCGCGGCGTGAGGCGAAGCCTCCGCGGCGACGGTTTTTCGCCGCATGCACACATGGAAAATTCGGCTGCGCGACGCGCTCGCGAAGGCGCCGGAGGAGCGCCTGTCCGACGACGAGCGCAAGCTGTTGGCGAAGCTCGACGAACTGCCGGATTTCACCATCGCGCATCTCATCTACCAGCAAAAAGCTTACGAAGGCCACGCCAAGGACTACGAGTTCTCTGGCACGTCGATGCGCGAACATTGGCAGAGCGGCTACGAGGACACGAAGCGCACGCTAAAGCGTCGCGCCTGGTTGGAGATGCCAACGCCAGGCGCCGGCATCGTCGTCCATGACGTGCATCGCCTCGCTGACGCTTAAGCTGGCGTACGCCATTGCTCCATGCAGGGAGGCGAGATGAGCGGAGGCGGTCAGTCTTTTAAATACAAATATTTAACGTAAGTTATAAGGAATCTAGCTATATGGCCGCCGTGACGATCATGCCGGACATGCGATTTACCTTCGAATCGACAGGCGACTAAGCCGTGCGCATGCGTGACGCAGCGGCGGGCGCACCGCGGCTCAACGCCGAATTTCCTTGCATTTGACCGCCGGCCGCATGGTAGAAGGCGCGCCTGCCAATTCTGCAAGGGATCATGAATGCCCGAGGTTATCTTCGCCGGTCCGGCCGGCAGGCTTGAAGGCCGCTTCCATCAGTCCGCCACGCGCGGCGCGCCGATCGCGATCGTGCTGCACCCGCATCCGCAGTTCGGCGGCACGATGAACAATCAGATCGTCTATCATCTTTACTATTCCTTTGCGGAGCGTGGCTTTTCCGTGTTGCGCTTCAATTTCCGCGGCGTCGGACGGTCGCAGGGCGCCTTCGATCACGGGCTGGGCGAACTGTCCGACGCGGCGGCCGCGCTCGACTGGGCGCAGTCGGTCAATCCGGAAGCGCGCGCCTGCTGGATCGCCGGCGTCTCCTTCGGTTCCTGGATCGGCATGCAGCTGCTCATGCGCCGTCCCGAGATCGAGGGCTTCATCTCGGTCGCGCCGCCTGCGAACCGTTTCGACTTCTCCTTCCTCGCGCCCTGCCCCTCTTCGGGCCTCTTCATTCATGGCGACCAGGACCGGGTGGCGCCGCTCAGGGAAGTGACGGGGCTGATCGAGAAGCTCAAGACGCAGAAGGGCATCGTCATCGAACATGCCGTGGTCGAAGGCGCGAACCATTTCTTCGAAGAGCGGGTCGAGCCGCTGATCGCCCATGTCGACGCCTATCTCGACCGGCGTCTCGGCAATCCGCCGAGGATCGCCATTCCCGCGCGCGGGGATTAGAGTGTAATCGCCCTATTTTAGGATGGAGCGATTATATGAAACGAATTCTACTTTTTGTCTTGACGACTTTTGCGTTGCTGCCCGTCGCGGACGCGCAGGCAAAACGCGCTCGCTGCTTCACGACTGACGATGGCGAATATGCGTGCCGCTTCCGGGCGACTGATGACAAAGGCAGTTTTGAGATCAGCGCGCCTGGCAAGCCTTGGTTTGCGCTGATCATCAACGAACAGGGCGTCGCGTCGGGATTTGCGAATTACGGGACGGGCCGAAACATCTCCTTACCCGGCGAATTTTATCGGTCAGGTGAAGATCCTGCCTGTTGGCGGAACAGCGCCACGAACGTGCGCATATGCGCGTGGTGACATCAAGAAAGAAGAGCTGGCGAGGGCCGATCTAAAGCTGCGCCCGCGCCAGCACGCCGCCGGGCATGGCCTGGGGCGCGCCGGTCGTCGTCGGGAAGGTGATCGGCAGCCCTTCCAGCACCCGCGCGGCGAGATAGGCGAATGCCTGCGCCTCCATCGAATCCGCCGACCAGCCGACCGCGTTCGCGGTCGTCACCTTGCACGGCAGCCGCATGACGAGTTCGCGCACCAGGATCGGATTGCGCGCGCCGCCGCCGCAGACGATGAGCAATTGCGGCTGGCTAGGCAGATGCGGGAACAGCCGCAGCACAGAAGCCGCGGTGAAGGCGGTGAGCGTCGCGGCGGCGTCCTCGGTCGAGAGCTTGGCGACCGCGTCGAGCGCGAAGGCGTTGCGGTCGAGCGATTTCGGCGGCGGCTGATCGAAGAAGGGATGCGCCAGCATTTTAAGCAGCGTCGCTTCGTTGACGCGGCCGCGCGCCGCCATGTGCCCGTGCCGGTCGATCGGCGCGCCGGTGCGCTGGAGCATCAGATCGTCGATGAGCGCATTGCCCGGCCCGGTGTCGCAGGCGATCGGCGCTTCGCCATCGGCGACATAAGTGACATTGGCGACGCCGCCGATGTTCAACAGCGCCACTTCGCCCTTCATGCCGCCGGCGATGACCAGCGCGCGGTGAAACACCGGCACGATTGGCGCGCCCTCCCCGCCCGCGGCGATGTCGGCGGCGCGGAAATCATAGGCGACGTCGAGGCCGAGACGCGCGGCGAGCGCCGCCCCGTCGCCGATCTGAATGGTCAGTCCTTGCTTCGGACGATGCAGCACCGTCTGGCCGTGAAAGCCGACGATATCGACGCTCGCCGGATCGATGGCGTTTTCGCTGATCAGCGTCTCTACCGCTTCGGCGTGGCGGTCGGTCACCATGCGCTCGGCGAAGGCGAGCACGCCCGGCCGCGCGTCGCGGTTCTCCAGCGTCGCGGCTTCGGCGAGCGCATTGCGCAGCAGCGCGCGGTCGGCGTCATTATAAGGGTAGTGTCCCGTCGGCCCGAAAACGACGGCTGCGTCGCCGTCGGTTTCAATGAGCGCGACGTCGACGCCGTCCATCGAGGTGCCGGACATGAGGCCGATAGCGCGGTAGCTGGGCAAGGCGAATCTCTCCGAACAAGATAGAGAGTGTAGCAAGGAAGGCGGCTATTTCCCTCTCCGGCAAGCGGGAGAAGGAAATTCCGCAACCTTACCGCCGCCCCTCCCACGCCCACACCGCAACCACCGCGCCGACCAGCGCCAACATCGCCCATAGTCCGAGACCGAGCGGCGCGATTTCGACGCCGACGAGGGTCGAGGCGCCGGTCTGCCTGACGCCGATCCAGTCCGAGCCGCCATAGCGGTTGGCCTCGCGCAATTCGACGACGCGCGGCATCGCGACAGTGTCGGCGCCCCCCGTTGAAAGTCGCCGCGCAGTTCCGCCCGTCGCCTCCGCCAGCGGCTGCAGCTTCTCGGTCGTCGATCCCACTTCGCGGAACTCGCGCGGATTGGGCGGGCCGACATTGACCAGCGCCGTCAGTCCCTCGCTCTCGAAGCGCCACAGGCCCATCTCCTTGGCGTCGAAGCGCGCCCGCCACAGTCCCGGCTCGCTTTGCGTGACCGCAATCTCCTCGCGCGCTCCCGACGGCGCCGTCGCCATCACCGGCGCGGGAGTCTGCTTCATGGTCTGGCGCTCGACGGAGACCTCGCGGCCATGCGCGAAGGCGCGCAGCGCCTCCTCTTCGAGGTCGGGTTCCTTCATCAGCCAATGGGCGAGACGGCGCATCAGATCGACATGCGGCCCGCCGCCCTCGAAGCCCCGCGCCCACAGCCAGATCTGGTCGGAGAGCAGC
>JBFXJV010000015.1:0-17520 GCA_050174515.1 Methylocystis sp. | reverse complement strand
GTCGCCTGCTTGTGCGATGTGGCGAGTCTCATGGGAGGGTCGCGCGAAGCGGCGGAGGCGCTCGAGCAGACTCTCGAAGCGCGCACAGAGGCGACGCCCGAGAAGCGACGGTGGGCGCTGACCATTCTCGCCGAGATCGCTGCGCGGCGGGGCGAGACGCAACGCGCCGAGCTTTCGTTCAAGACGGCGCTTGAGACCGCGATGCCGACCGCCTATCTCCTCGCCGCTTACGCCGACTTCCTGCTTGACGAAGAGCGTTTCGCAGATGCGGCGACGCTGCTCTCCGGCCAGGCGCGCATCGACGCCGCG
Organism: Methylocystis sp.; assembly: GCA_050174515.1. Lineage (GTDB taxonomy): Bacteria > Pseudomonadota > Alphaproteobacteria > Rhizobiales > Beijerinckiaceae > Methylocystis. The sequence goes on along the minus strand of JBFXJV010000015.1, from coordinate 17,211 downwards.
CTGCTGCGCCTCGCGCTCGCCGAGCAGCGGCTTGGCTCGGAAGGTCTCGCCGAGCATGTATCGCAGATCGAGGAGCGCTTCGCGGCTTCCCGCCGGCGCGGCGAGGCATTTCATCTCGGCGACGAGGCGCGTTTCACGCTTTATCTGCTGCGCAATCCAAGCAAGGCCTTGGATCTTGCCAAGCGGAACTGGCGCGTGCAGCGCGCGCCTGCGGACGCGCGGATATTGTACGAAGCCGCAGTCGTAGCCGGCGACGCCGAAGCCGCCGGCAAGGCGCGCGCCTTTCTGACGCGCGCGGGCATGAGCGACGAGCGACTGACCCGCCTCGCCGTTCAGGCGTCGCGTGCTGCGACGCAGCAGAACGGTCGGTAAGCCGCGCGCGCCACAATTTCGTGGGCCGCGCTCCATGATTATGCGCGTTCCGACGCGGGGATCGACGCGAAATCCGATCCAAGGCCGTAGCGCGCGAGCGTTGCGGCGAGCGGTTCCGAAGGTTGGGCGCCGCTGGTGAACATGGCGCGGCGCGAGACCAGCTGGTCTCCCGCCGCATCTGGGCCAAACCGATCGCCGAGCAACTGATCCGCACGGCGCGCGATCGCCGGCGCGGGGTCGATCCACTCCACCGGCCAGGGCCCAAGCCGCTCGAACTCCTTAACGAGCAGCGGGTAATGCGTGCAGGCAAGCGCGACGACGTCGGTGCGCCCGCGGCCTTCTTCTTTAAAGCAAGGCGCAATTTCGGCGGAGATATCGGCGTCGCTCACTTTCTCCCCATGCATATAGCGCTCGGCGAGATTTGCCAGGCGCTTCGAGCCGACGAGAGTCACGAAGCAATGCGCCGCGAATTGCGCGATCAGGTTCTGCGTATAGTCGCGCGCCACCGTGCCCGGCGTGCCGAGCACGGAGATCATCTTCGACCGCGTTCGCTCCGCCGCCGGCTTGATCGCCGGCACCGTCCCGACAAAGGGCAAGTCAGGCCAATGCACGCGCAGATAGGGCAGAACGATCGTCGACGCGGTGTTGCAGGCGATGACGACCATGTCGGGCGCATGAACGGCGATCAGCTCCTCCATGAGCTTCATCACCCGCTCGACGAGCGCCGGCTCCTTCCAGGACCCGTAGGGAAAGCCCGCGTCATCCGCGCAATAGAGATATTGCGCGTGCGGGCGAAGCTTGACGATCTCGGAAAAGACCGTGAGGCCTCCAAGACCGGAGTCGAAGATGAGGAGTTTCGGCGGTCGGTTCATGCGGCGCGAATCTTCGGCACCCATAGCACAAGCTTGTTGAAATAAGATCAATCGCGTCGACGGGAGCAGGATTGACCAGTTATTTTAACCAGTCTAAAAAGTCGCCATGCGAGAAGTGCAAGCCTCCGACGCAAAGGCGCGCCTTGCGGAACTTTTGACCGCCGTGGAGCGCGGCGAAACGATCGTCATCACCAGGCATGGGCGCCGGATCGCGCGCTTGGCGCCAGAGACCGATCTTAAACAGGCCGAGATCGACCGGGCGATCGATGATCTCGGGCGTTTTCGTGAAAGCGCGCGTAAAGCGCCGCTGGCTGAGATTCTGCGCGCGCGCCACCGTGGCCATAAACATTGACTGGCTTTGTAATCGACGCATCAATTCTTGCGGGCCTCGCGCTCGCCGACGAACGCCCGCCGCGCGCGGTTGCGGCTGTTGAGCGCCTCCGCGGCGAGACGGCGCTTGCGCCCTCCCAACTATTTTTTGAGATCCGCAATGTTCTGCTGGTCAGCGAGCGAAGGCATCGATTGACGCAAGCCGGAACCGAGGAATTTCTTCGGATAATAGGGCGCTTGCCGATAACGATCGATATCAACTGCGACGAGAGACGCCTGATGACGCTGGCGCGCACGCACAGGCTGACAGCCTACGACGCCGCCTATCTCGAGCTCGCCTTGCGGGAAGGCGTTGCGCTCGCGACGCTTGACGCCGAATTGGAGCGCGCCGCCCGCGCCGAAAGGATCGCGCTTGTCGAATAAGATTCAGAACGGCAGGTTGAACACGCGCGCCGGCGCCAGCGCGCCTTGGACGATTTCGCCGAAGGCGACCGGCACGCCGCCGCAGGCGGCGTAGACGACGCCCTCATGCGGCGCGTCGCGGCCGCGTAGAATGACCGAGCCGCCGCGCCGCAGCCGCGCCGCCGTGTCGCGATCGACCACGACGCAAGGCAGTTCCGCCAGTCCGGCCTCGACCGACAGCAGCGCCTCTGCGGCCATATTCTGATTTTCGATCTCGTCGAGCGTATAGGCGTCTTCTTCCAGGAAGGGACCGACGCGCGTGCGTCTCAGGGCTGTGACATGACCCAGGCAGCCAAGTTCGCGGCCAAGATCGCGCGCCAGCGCGCGCACATAGGCGCCCTTGCCGCACTCCATGACGAAGGTCGCGTCGTCACATGACGATTCGAGCAGCGTCAGCGATTCGATCCGGACCGCGCGCGGCTTCAACTCGACCTGCTCGCCCTCGCGGGCAATGTCATAGGCGCGCTCGCCGGCGATCTTGATGGCTGAGAACTGCGGCGGGGTCTGCAAAATCTCGCCGGTAAACTGCGGCAGCAAGGCTTCGATAGCGGCGCGCGCCGGCCGCGTCGCGCTCTGTCGCGTCATGCGTCCGTCGGAATCGTCAGTGTCGGTCTCGACGCCCCAACGCACGGTGAAACGGTAGGCTTTCTCGCCGTCCTGAACGAAAGGCACGGTCTTGGTCGCTTCGCCGAAGGCGACCGGAAGAATGCCGGAGGCGAGCGGATCGAGCGTGCCGGCGTGGCCGGCTTTCTGCGCATTGTAAATGCGCTTGAGGCGCGACACCGCCTGCGTCGAGGTGAGGCCGACGGGCTTATCGAGCGCCACCCAGCCGTCGACGACGGCGCGATTCGATCTCTGCTTGCTCATTCCTTGACGCCATCCTCTTCGGCGGCGTCGCCGCCGGCGAGATCGCGCTTCACATGTTCGGAGTCGAGCAGCGCGTCGATCTTCGACACATTGTCGAATGTGTCGTCGATACGAAACCTGATCTCCGGCGCGAATTTCAAATTCACCTCATGCGCGATCTCGCCGCGCAGGAATCGCTTGTGGCGATCGAGCGCTGCGAGCACTTCCGGTTCGTCCTGGCCGCCGAGCGGCATGACATAGATCGTCGCGAGCTTGAGATCGGGACTCATCTTCACGCGTGAGACCGTGACGACATGCTTTTCCAGCACCGGATCGTTGATCTCGCCGCGCGAGAGCATTTGCGCCAGAGCGTGCCGCACGAGTTCGCCGACGCGCAACATGCGCTGCGACGGCGCGGAGCCGTGGGAGTGATGGGTTCGGGACATGGCGGTAGCTCGGTTACTTGCGCATTCAATACAAGTCGTCATTGCGGGCAAAGCGAAGCAATCCAACGCCATGAGATGGCCGTTTGGATTGCTTCGTCGCTTGGCTCCTCGCTATGACAGGCGATTGTCGCGACGAAGGCACTATAGCGTCCGCTTGATTTCCTCGACGCGGTAGCACTCGATGACGTCGCCGGCGCGCATGTCCTGGTAATTCTCGAAGGCCATGCCGCATTCCTGTCCGGCGGCGACTTCCTTGACCTCGTCCTTGAAGCGCTTGAGCGTCGAGAGCTTGCCCTCGTGAACGACGACATTGTCGCGGATGAGCCGGACATTGGCGCCGCGCTCGACATTGCCGTCGGTGACGCGACAGCCGGCGACCTTGCCGACCTTGGAAATGTCGAAGACTTCGAGAATCGTGGCGTTGCCGAGCATGGTCTCGCGCAACGTCGGCGCCAACAGGCCGGACATCGCCGCTTTCACGTCATCCACGAGATTGTAGATGATGTTGTAGTAGCGGATTTCGATGCCCGAGCGCTCGGCCGCCTCGCGCGCCTCCTTATGCGCGCGCACGTTGAAGCCGATGACCGCGGCGTTGGAGGCTTCGGCGAGCGAAATGTCGGACTCCGAAATGCCGCCGACGCCGGCATGGACGACGCGCGCGCCGACCTCCTCGGTGCCGAGCTTTTCGAGCGCCGCGGCGATGGCTTCGACCGAACCCTGCACGTCGCCCTTGATGACGAGCGGGAACTCCTTGCGGCCCGCCGTCTTGAGCTGGCTCATCATGTCCGAGAGCGAACCGCGCGCGGAGCCGCCGCGCGCCGCGAGCTTGTCGCGCCTCTGACGCTCGCGATATTCGGTGATCTCTCTTGCGCGGGCTTCAGAATCGACGACGGCGACGCGGTCGCCCGCCTCCGGCGTGCCGTTGAAGCCGAGAATTTCGACGGGGAAGCTCGGCCCCGCCTCCTGACGCGAAATGCCCTGGTCGTCGAGCAGCGCGCGCACGCGCCCCCATTGGGTGCCTGCAACGGCGATATCGCCGACGCGCAGCGTGCCGCGCTGGACCAGCATGGTCGCGACGGGACCGCGTCCCTTGTCGAGACGCGCCTCGATGACCGTGCCTTCCGCGGCGCGGCTAGGATTGGCCTTGAGATCGAGCACCTCGGCCTGTAGCGCAATCGCTTCGAGCAGACGGTCGAGATTGGTCTTCTGCTTCGCCGAGACTTCCACTTCAAGCGTCTCGCCGCCCATGGATTCGACCTGAACTTCGTGCTGCAGCAATTCGGTGCGCACCCGCTCGGGCTTCGCGTCCGGCTTGTCGATCTTGTTGATCGCGACGATCAGCGGCACATGAGCGGCGCGGGCGTGATTGATCGCCTCGATCGTCTGCGGCATGACGCCGTCGTCTGCGGCGACGACCAGGACGACGATGTCCGTCACCCTGGCGCCGCGCGCGCGCATCGCCGTGAAGGCGGCGTGGCCTGGCGTATCGATGAAGGTGATCGGCAACCCGCTCGGCGACGTTACCTGATAAGCGCCGATGTGCTGGGTGATGCCGCCCGCCTCGCCGGCGACGACATTGGCGTGACGGACGGCGTCGAGCAGCGACGTCTTGCCGTGGTCGACATGTCCCATGATGGTGACGACCGGCGGGCGCGACTCAAGTTCGGCCTCGAGGTCGGGCGCGTCGAACAGGCCCTCCTCGACGTCGGATTCGGCGACGCGCTTGACGGTATGGCCCATCTCCTCGGCGACAAGCTGCGCCGTGTCGGCGTCGATGACGTCGGTGATCTTGCGCATCTCGCCCTGCTTCATCAGCAGGCGGATGACGTCGACGCCGCGCTCCGACATGCGGTTCGCCAGTTCCTGAATGGTGATCGTCTCGGGCAGCGTCACTTCGCGCGCGATCTTTTCCTTCTGCTCCGCGTGACCGCGGAACAGGCGCTGCTGCCGGCGCTTGAAGGAGGCGACCGAACGCGTGCGCTCTTCGCCTTCTTCGCTCGTCGCAGTGGTGACGGTGAGCCTGCCGCGATTCTTCATCTCGCCGCCGCGAGACGGCGTCGGTCGAGGCGGCGGGGGCGGCGCGAAGCCGCCGATCTGGCGGACGGGCGGACGGCGCGGCTGCTCGGCTTCTCCGGCGGCGCGCGCAACGGTCGGACGCGGCGCCGCAGGGGCGGCGGGCGCGGCGCGCGGCGGCGTCACACCAGCGGCTTCAGGCGGCAGACGGCGGCGCGCCTCTTCCTCGGACTTGCGCTTTGATTCCGCCTCCCGCGCGAGACGGTCTTCTTCCTCGCGCTTGCGCGAGTCGGCGGCGGCGCGTTCGGCGCGCTCGCGCTCGTCGCGTTCCGCACGGGCCTTCGCCTCGATTTCGGCGCGGCGGCGGTCTTCCTCTTCACGCGACTTGGCGTCGACCAGCGCGCGGGCGCGCGCTTCGCGCTCCTCGTCGGTCAATGCGCGTAACACGACGCCGGAGCCGGAACGCGACGCCGGACGCTGAGCCTCGGATTTCAGCTCAGGCTTTGACGGCGCGGCCGGAGCGGCGGCTGGCGCGGGCGCCGCCGCGGGTTTCGCCGTTTCGGCGTGCCCGGGCGCACGACGCTTCACCTTCTCGACCACGACCACTTTCGAACGGCCGTGGGAGAAGCTCTGGCGCACCATGCCGTGCTCGACCGGTCGCTGCTTCAAATGCAACGTCTTCGACGGCGCGACGGTCAGAGTTTTGTCGCCGCTGTTCTCGCCTTCGCTCATCCAGATCCCAATTCTGGGTCGCTCGACCCGTTAACCTTCCGTCGCGCAACCGTTCGGCAACGCTTCGATGTCTTCGCCCGACGCCGCCGCGCCGTCGATGCATACGCCCCGATAGGCTGCAAGTCGACGGCATCGCGCGACAAAAGCCTCGCTCGCCCCGCCCTTGGCGAGGGCAGCATGTATCACATTTGTGCGGCCCAACGCCAAATCCAATTGCAGCGAGGAAAATAAGCCGATCACAGGCGCCGTGGATTCTGCGCGCCGCGCCGCTTGGGCTAGCTTCCGCCTGCCGTCTTCGCCGCCGTCGCGCGCTTCGACCAGGGCGCCGACGGCGCCTTGCGCGAGAGCGTCGGCGACCTTGCCGAAGCCCGCCAAGACGACGCCCGCCTTGTTGGCGAGGGACAGCATTCGCAGACAATCGGCTTCAAGCAACCGGTCGACGTCTTCGGCGAGCTGCGGTTCGGCGTCGACGCGCGTTTTTAGAGAGCGCGCGAATAAATGCTTGCGCGCCGCCTGCGCGACGAGGTCGGCGCGCCCCGTCACCCAGACGCCGCGGCCTGGAAGGCGCGCCGCAATGTCCGGCGCGAGCGCGCCGTCGGGTCCGCGCACGAAGCGGATCATCGCCTCGGGCGCGCCGCGCCGGCGCGTCACGATGCAGGTCCTCTCCGAAACATGCGGCTCGCGCGTCATTGCTTCGATCAAATCCGTTGTTCGCCTTCCGCCTCAGCTTGAGCTTCCGTTTCAAGCTCGGCCGCCGCAATCGGCGCTTCAATCCAGCCGGCGCGCACGCGCGCCGTCATGATCATCGCTTCGGCCTCTTCGCGCGACAGATCGATGCCCTCGAAAAAGCCCTCGTGCTTGACCGTTTCGCCGTCCTTCTTCTCGCTCCAGCCAACAAGGTCGTCCGGCACGCAGCCGGCGAAATCCTCGATCGTCTTCACGTCGTTTTCGCCGAGCCGAACCATCATCGCGGTCGTCAGCCCTTCGATCTCGCGCAATTCGTCGGCGACGCCGAGTTCCTTTCGGCGCGCTTCATTCTCGGCCTCGATGCGCTCGAGATAATTCTTCGCGCGGTTTTGAATTTCGGCCGCGGTTTCCTCGTCGAAGCCTTCGATCGACGCGAGTTCGGAAAGCTCGACATAAGCGAGCTCCTCGACCGAGCGGAAACCTTCTGACGCCAGCAGCCGACCCACGACCTCGTCGACGTCGATCGCGCCCATGAACACTTTCGTGCGCTCGATGAATTCCTTCTGCCGGCGCTCCGACTCTTCGGCTTCGGTCAGAATGTCGATGTCCCAGCCGGTGAGCTGCGAGGCGAGACGCACATTCTGGCCGCGGCGGCCGATCGCGAGCGACAGCTGATCGTCCGGCACCACCACTTCGATGCGCGAACTGTCTTCGTCGAGGACGACCTTGACCACTTCCGCGGGCTGCAGCGCATTGACGATGAAGGTCGCGGCGTCCGCCGACCAGGGAATGATGTCGATGCGCTCGCCCTGCAGCTCGCCGACGACAGCCTGAACGCGGGAGCCGCGCATGCCGACGCAGGCGCCGACCGGGTCGATCGACGAATCGCGCGACACCACGGCGATTTTGGCGCGCGATCCGGGATCGCGGGCCACCGACTTCACCTCGATGACGCCGTCATAGATTTCCGGCACTTCCTGCTTGAACAGTTTCGCCATGAATTGCGGATGGGTGCGCGACAGGAAAATCTGCGGCCCTCGCTGCTCACGGCGCACGTCGTAGACATAGGCGCGCGCGCGATCGCCCGGGCGGAACATTTCGCGCGGGATCATTTCGTCGCGGCGGATGATCGCTTCGCCGCGGCCAAGATCGATGATGACATTGCCATATTCCACGCGCTTGACGACGCCGTTGACGATTTCGCCGATGCGATCCTTGTATTCTTCATATTGGCGGTCGCGTTCGGCCTCGCGCACCTTCTGCACGATGATCTGCTTGGCGGACTGCGCCGCGATGCGGCCGAAATCGAAGGGCGGCAGCGTTTCCGAAATCCAGTCGCCGGCCTGCGCCGCCGGATTCCGTTTGCGCGCATCGGCGAGCGAAATCTGCGTCGCGTCGTTTTCGACTTCCTCGACGACGAGCAGCAGTCGCGAGAATCGAACCTCGCCGGTCTTGGCGTTGATCTCGGCGCGCACTTCGGTTTCCTGACCGTAGCGCGAGCGCGCCGCCTTCTGCAGCGCATCCTCCATCGACGCGATGACGATCGATCGGTCGATCGATTTTTCGCGCGCGACGGCGTCGGCGATCTGCAAAATCTCAAGTCGGTTGGCGCTGACGGCCATCGTCACTCTCCCCTGGAGCGGGCGGGCGGCTTGGATTTGCCGCCGGCCTTCTTGAACTGGGTTTGAACGCCGGCGGGAACCAGCGGTTTTGGTTTATGTGGCGCAGGCCCGCGAAAGCGTCCGGGTCCGCGGCGCGGGCGCTGCTCGGCGTCCGCCTCTTCCTGCTTTTCTTCAGCCTGCTGAAGCTTGCCGGCGCGAAGCGACTCACGGATCAGCGCCTCGGTCAGCACCAGCCGGCCTTCGTCGAGATCGGCGAGCGGCAGCGAAACGGCCTTTTCCTCATCCGAACGGGCGTCGGTGCGCTCCAGCGCGAGCAGCGCGCCATGACCTTCGCCTTCGATCCCGCGAATGAAGCCGCGAAAGCGCTTTCGCCCGCTGGCGAGCGGATGCGTCAGTTCGATCTTCGCCTCGTGCCCCACGGCGCGGAGAAAATCGGAGGGGCGGACCAGCGGACGGTCGACGCCGGGCGATGAAATCTCCAGGCGATATTCATTGGCGATGAGATCGGCCACGTCGAGCTCCGGCGACAGCGCCTGGCTCACCGCCTCGCAATCGTCGATCGTCATCGTTCCGTCCGGACGCTCCGCCATGATCTGCAGAGTCTGGCCGTTCTGCTGCAAGAGCCGCACGCGAACGACCCGGTAGCCCAGTTGCGCCAGCACCGGCTCGGCGAGATGCGCCACGCGCGCGGCGACGCCCGTCTCAGCTACGAGACGCGGTTCGTCGAGGGTCGCGATGGCGGCGGCGTCTTGTGTCAAGCTTGGTCCTTAAAGCTTCTCGGCCGATCAAAACAAAAAGAGCGGGTCCCCGAAGGGCCCCACTCTCAATTAGCGATCACCCGAGAATGATCGTTATGAGATGAAGTCAGGGTTCATATGGCAGGAGAAGCGCGGAAAATCAAGAAAAACCGTTCCGGCGCGGCGCGCACGTCGGGCAAAGACCGCCAGCGGCGCAGTCCTCGGAACTATCAGTTTTTGCGAGATTTTGGCGCAAAAGCGCATGTTGACCTCGCCGTAATGCGCCCATAGTTTCCAGCGAATCTAACGCAGCTCATCGATCGCAGTCGTTCGAGCCGCAGTGCGAAATTTTGGAGATCATTATCAAAACCCGATTTTCCCCGACGCTCACCGCCGTCGACCCTATTCGATTTCGCTCACGCACATGCGCCTGGCCGAGCCGCTGAATTTGCCGCCGTCGGACGCCGCCAGCGACTCTTTGACTTTGGCGGCCGCGCACGACGTTCGGCGCGACGAGGAGGGATTTTTCGCGCTGTCGCAGGAGCCATGGCTGCGCTTTAGCGCCTGGCAGGACTTATCTCGCGGCGGCGTTGTCGAACTTAGATATGCGGCAAGCATTTACGACGCGCCGGTGCGGCCGATCCTGCGATTCTGGCTTGGCGAGCAATTCAAAGACAATATTCTGCCCGGGCCCTGTGAAGGCGTGGGCGTGTGGATTGGACGCGTTCCGCGCGAAACGACGGACATCTGGATAAGCCCGACAAATCGCGCCGGTCCCTTTAACTTCCGTATATTGAGCGCGCGGCCGGTGAGTTGCGTCGAAGCGCTGCGCAAGGCGGCGGCGGCGCCCAAGCGCCTGTTCTTTGCGCTTTCCGCCGGCATGGTCGGATTGCGCGAGGAATCGGAGCTCAACTGGCGCTGGGCGTTCGGCGCGACGCCGATGTCCGCCTACCCGTCCTGGCGCGCCGCACGGATTCGCGAGATCGATCCCGCCTTCGATCGGCCCCGGATCGATTGGAAAAAAGGGCCGAGAATCGTCGCGCTTGTCGATGAGCGCGGCACGGCGCCTCGGGACATGGAAACGACGCGCGCAAGCCTCGCGGCGCAGACCTATCCAAACTGCACATTTTTCACAAAACCGGGCGACGCGCGGATTGACGCGCATGATCTCATCCTGCCGCTTGTCGCCGGAGATCGGCTGGAGCCATCTGCTTGCGGCTATCTCGTCGAGCATTTCGCCAGCCATCCGCAACACGCCATCGCCTTTGCCGATGAGACGGTCGGCGAAGGCGACGCCTTGCGCCCGCTCTATAAGCCCGGCTGGAGCGCGACGCTTCATCGCTTTCATAATTTCGTCGGCCGCGCGGCCTGTTTTCGCGCGAGTCTTCTGGCGGATTGTCCCGACTGGCGGGAAGCCGATGCCGACGAACTGATCGATGGGCTGCTGTCGGCCGCGCAAATTGACCAGGTTGGCGCGCTGCGCCGGCCATTGTTTCACCTTGCGCGCGCATCGAAGACGCGGCGCACGACGATCGACGCCGTATTTCGCGGCGAGGCGCCGGCGGTCACCGTCGTCGTCCCAACCCGCGACCGCGTCGATCTGCTCGCGCCTTGTCTCGAAAGCCTGTTGCACAGGAGTCGCTACCCTCAATTTGAGGTCATCGTCGTAGACAATGACAGCGTCGAACCGCGCACGCAGGCGTTGCTTCAGGCGCTGCAGGCCAGAGACCTCCGGGTCAAGGTCCTGCATACGCGGGGACCGTTCAATTTTTCCGCGCTCAGCAACGCCGGGGCGCGGAGGGCGCGTGGCGATTTCCTGGTCTTCCTCAACAATGACACGGAAATCGTGACGCCGGACTGGATTGAGCGGCTGCTGTATTTCGCGACTGCGCCCGACGTCGGCGCCGTCGGCGCCAAGCTCCTTTATCCCCACGGCCTCGTACAGCACGTCGGCGTGTTGCTGGGCATGGGCGGCGTCGCCGGCCATTTCGGCGCTGGCCTCGCCGAAAGCGATCGCGGCTGGATGGACCGCAATGTCGCTCCGCACGAGGTTTCGGCGGTGACCGGCGCCTGCATGATGATCGAGCGCCGCAAGTTCGAAGATGTCGGCGGCTTCGACGAAGTCGATCTTCCTGTCGAGCTGAATGACGTGGACCTGTGCCTGCGCCTGACCGCGCGAGGCTGGCGCGCGATCTGCAACACACAGACCATATTGATCCATCATCAGTCGGCAAGCCGCAAAGGGGGCTCGATTCGTCTACAGCGCGTCCACCATAGCGAGCGCACCACCTTCTGCGCTCGCTGGCGCGCCATCGTTCGCGACGATCCGCATTTCCATCCGGGCCTGTCCCTCTACGCCTCGGGCGAAGCTTTGCCGTGAGGTTCGACGCTTGCGCCAGGCCCCCGACCCGCTTAATTTGCCGCGCGGAAAAAATGCCCGCGCCGCCCGAGCATCGGAGCCGCCGGGGAACGCCGACCCGTCGACGCGCTTGAGCGATTCAGCCCCAGTTAACGTGTCGAGCGCATGAACCAGGTCAGCGACTTGAGGGTAGATGAGCACGCATCGGGCTCGAAGACCGCGTAAACTGTCTGGAGTCGTCGCCACTGCGCAAAACGTGGCGCGTTTCTCGTCGACGAAGGCGATCGAGATTCTCACGCCGCTGACGTCGAGGAACGCCGCGAGCCGGCTGCCGACGCTGATTCGCCAGGGCCTCGACGGCGTGGCGGAGACGCTTTCGACCGCCGGAGCGGGCGCAAGCGGCGGACTGGTCGGACGCAGCTTTATCTACGCGGTGATTCTGCCGACTTTCCTATTCTGGCTTTACGCCTGCTTCTGGCAGTCAGAGCGCTATGTCGCCGAGACGCGGCTGACCGTGCGCTCCCAACATGAAAAAAAAAGCGAGAGCAGCGCAACGTCGATGCTCAGCAAATTAACGGGCGGCGCCGACTCCACCACGCAAGACGGATTTATCGTCCTCAATTACGTGAAAAGCCGCGCGATCGTCGCCGATCTCGGCGGCCGCGATTACATGGAGAAGAAGTTTGCGCACTCCGGCATCGATTATTTCTCGCGGCTCGGCAGAAACGCCAATGCCGAAGACATCTGGAAATATTGGCTAAGCCATCTTAGCGCCAGCGTCGACACGCTGTCCGGCATTTTGACGGTGCGCACCGACGCTTTCCTTCCCAAGGACGCGCTCGACGTCGCGCGCGACATCGTCAGGCTCAGCGAACAGCTGGTCAATAAGATCACGCTGCGCAATCGCCGCGACGCGTTGAGCCGCGCCGAACTCGAAGTTACGCTTTCGCGTCAGATGCTTGCGGAGGCGCGCGAGAAGACGCTTCAGTTTCGCAACAAGAACGTCGTCATCGATCCGACTTCGCGCGCGTCAAGCATCGGCGAACAAATGGGAAAGCTTACTCTGGAGCGCATCGATCTCATCAACGCGCTTTCGACCTTTTCTTCGTCGCTCGACGGCGACGCGCCCAGCCAACGCCTGCAGCGCACGCGTCTTGCCGCGATCGACAAGCAGCTCGCGGAGCTTAAGAAGAAGCTTGCGGATACCGAAGCCTCCGACACGGTCTCCGCGCAGATCGCTTCCTACGAGCGTTTGAAACTCGATGAACAATTCGCTGAAAGGATCTACTCGATCGCCCAGACCTCCTATTATCGGGCGCGACAGGAGCTCGAAAAGCAGCAGCTCTATCTCCTGACCGTCGTTGAGCCGACGCTGCCGGAATCGGCCACCTATCCGAAGGTCGCCGTCAACACGGTGCTGCTGTTCTGCGCGCTGCTCGTGGCCTGGGCGACGATCTCGCTGATCTACGCAAGCTTCGAGGATCACATCGTTTGAGTGTCGCGCGCGACGACGTTGGCGTCGTCGGCAAGCGCCGACACGATCGACTCCTCGGCGAACGAATACAGCGCCAAATCGTCTTCGAGAAGATCGGCGACAAGACTGATGCGCGACAATCGATCGGCGAGCGCGCTGATCGAAGGGTGCACGACCGGCTCATAGTCTCCGGCGAGATCATGGCCAAGGATCCCTGCGAGCAGAGCGCTGAAATCGCGAAATCGGCTGCGCACCCCGACAAGATCCATCGACGCAAGGTTTTCGAGCGCGGCCGTGACATGACGGCGCTCCGGCGTCTCGCCGGGGATGCAGCCGAACATTCGCGTCATCGGGCTCATGAGCGCCTCGCGTTCCTCGTCAGTCACATTTCGGAATTTCGTCAGCATCGCTTTCGAATCTTCGACCGGCAGGTCGCGCGCAAAATTGGTTAGCGCCGTCAGCCCCGTGAAGAGCATCGGCAACATATGAGTCGATTCCGACTTCTGGATCAGGCTGAGGATCACCAGCCGCTGCGCCAGTTCCTCGAACGGGTCGTTCAGCAGCGCCGCCGTAGCGAATTGCGCATTGGAAAGAAAATGCGAGTAGCGCGGGTAGCTCGAACGCCCCGACATGAAAATCGATTTGTTGAAATTATTGTTGATGAGAACGAGCATCGTCTCGAAGCCATAGCGCTCCGTCGATGGATAGGTGAGCGTGAACAGATTTCTCGATCGACCGCCCAATTTCTCGATCGGACGAACTGAACTGTCGAACAGAAATAATTTGCGCTCGATGTGCTTTCCTTCTTTGAAGCGCCGGTAGATCAGAATTCCGGTCTCGGCCTCGAGCAATTCGATATCTTCGACGTCTGGCAGCCCCTTGATGACGGCGCCGTCGATCACGAAACCAACGAGGCCGGTAAGGTGAACGCCGAGGTCTCGCACATCCGGACGCTCGATGGTGGCCAGGATTTCAAGGTCTTCCTCTCCCGGTCTGCGCACCAGGATCTTCGGAACGGCGGATGGGTTGTCCGGCGCGAGCCAGCCGCTGATGACGTCGCCCTTGTCATGGTCAATGTGGAAGAACACGAACGCTCCAATCAAAAAATTGAGCGCAGCCGACGCGCCTTCGGACCGGACTTCGCGAGCTACTTCGCCATGTGATCGCGAACAATGAAGGCAATGGCGATGAGCGCCAGCCAGCCGATGGTCGCCGGAGCGACGATAATCGCCCATTCGATCCAGCGCCGCGGATAGAGAGACTTTTCTGCAAGCGTCGGGCGAAGGAAGGAAATCAGATAGGCGCGTTGCGTTTCCAGATCGACGCGCGCGTTTTCAAAGGCTGTCGCGGCGACCGCATATCGTTGCTGAGAAAGAGCAAGTTCGATCTGATGCCGCGAGAGGATGCCGGCGCGCTGTGCGAGAGAGCCCGTTCCCTTTTCGCCGCCGCTTGCGATTTGCGTCGAATAGTCGTCGATCTGGGTCTTGAGGCTCTGAACGCGTGCGGTAAGGAGTCGCGCCTGAGGCGAATCGAGCGTCTCCGCGTCGCTGTGCAGCGCCAGATCTTCCTGCGTCTGCGCGAGTTCAAGCCGCAGCGAGGTGATGACCTTGTTGATCGCCTCGGCCGCGGCAGGCGCGTCGAGCACGCCCTCGGCGTTGCGCGCATCGCGCATGGCGGCCGTCGCATTCTTCAACTGTTGCTCGGCGCGCGTCAGCTCGGTGCGCGCCTGCGCCAGCGCATCTCTCCGGGAGCGCGTTGACATTTCATTAACCAACCGCTCCGAAAGCTCGGCGATATTCTGTGAGATCGCCAGCGAATCATTCGGCGTGAAAGCCCGCACATGAACGGAGATGATGCCCGACATGACGTCGACGCTGGCGTCGACTCGCTTTTTCCAATATTTTTCCAACTGCTCGATAGGATCTTCCGGATCGAAGCTCGAAAAATAATCGACTCCAGGCCGCGAAAACATCGCGCGCAAGCCGATCTTCCTGTCGAGCGCTTCAACCATCGAGCGGCTGCGGATGAAATTGACGAGGACCTGCGCGTCCTGCATCTGCTGAGAAGCCTGCGAACCGACGCCGCCCCCGCTCAACAGGTCAAGGCTCGACGCTTCTCCGGCGCGCAAGGCGAATTTGGTCTCGGTCACATATTGCTTGCTGGCGATCAATCCCCAATAGATCGAGGCGACAAGGAATGGGGCGAGGACAACGGCCGCGAAACTGACAAGGACGCCGAGCCGGAAGGCGCGGTCGCCGCGACGCGCCTGAAAGCCGCCGCCCCCTGTGATGACTCGCGCCGGCCCGCGCGATTTGTTCGCCGCCCGACGCAGCGCCTGCGCGATCGACTTCGCCTTGAAATCAGCATCCTGCGGGCTCAGCGGCGCCCGCTCGAGGTCCGCAATCGCGACCGAGAGCTTCGACTGCTGCGCGTGAATGGTTTTAGGCATTGAGCTTCTTATAAAGTTCGATCGCGTCGTCGAGCTTGGAGAACACGTGGATTTGTCCTCCCGCCAACACCATGCCGCGATCGCAATATTGCTGAACTGTCGTCATCGCGTGCGACACCATGATAACGTCGGCCGCACGCCTACGCTTGGCGAATTCGTCCTGGCACCGAGCCGCAAAACGGGCGTCGCCGACCGCGGTGACCTCGTCGATGAGATAGCACTCGAATTCGATTGACAGTGAAAGGCCAAAGGCGAGGCGCGCCATCATGCCGGATGAATAGGTGCGTATCGGCGCGTCAATATAGGCGCCGATCTCGGCGAAGTCCTCGACAAAGTTGGTGACCCTGCGCGCATCTTGTCCGTAGACTCGAGCGACTAATTTCACGTTTTCGCGTCCGCTGAGCATCGGATGCAGGCCGCCGGAAAATCCGAGCGGCCAGGAGACCCGCGACGAGCGCACGATCCGGCCGCCATTGGGCAGCTCAGTGCCCGCGAGGAGACGCATTAAGGTCGATTTGCCGGCGCCGTTGACCCCTAAAATGCCATAGCTGCGGCCAGCCGAAAAATCGAGGCTGACATGATCGAGCACGACCTTCCTGTGGCCGCTCGAGCGATAATATTTGAAGACATTGTCGAGTTTGATCATGATTCCCGAGCGGCGGCCGGTCGTTCCCGTCGCCCTTTCTCCAGGCGCAGCCCCCAGCGCGCGTAGGGTTTCGTTACGCCGAATTTCTGGCTAAGTCATGGCGAAGCAAGCGGCTTTGTTCTAGCCCGGGCGTTTAAAATTCCTTATTTTTCAGTGCCCCTCGATCGCCGAAGTTCAGACGGAAGGCGCCCATGACCAATAAGAAATCGGAGAACCGCCTCCAATGGGCGGGACGCCATCTGCGCAACGGCTACATTATTCTGACATCGCGAGGCGTCGTGGCGCTTTACGGGGCGGCGATGCGCGAATTGGCGAAGCTCATCGACTCGCCGGTCGGCGTGTTCCTTGCGCCGCGCGATCTCTTGCGGGACGGACCTCGCTTCCTGCGCGAGCAGGGGCTGCGCGCCGCCTGTGGCGCGGTATTGCGCCAGATCGCCGCGCAATATGATCCGCCGCTGGGCCGGCGGCGCAATCCGATCAACGACCCGCTGCGGCAGGCGGCGATCAGCTATTATTACACTTACCAGCTGACCAAGCCGGACGGGGTCATTCCTTCCCGCCGCCCGGTCAATGAAATGGATTTTGCGCTCGAAACGCCTTTCGCCTATGACGCCTCTCCGGAGCGCACGCGCTCGATCGTCGCCATCGTCCACGCCTTCTATCCGGACGCGCTGCCGTTAGTCCTCGAAAAGCTGGAGAACGTTCCCGGCGCGCTCGATCTCTGCATATCGACCGACACCGAGGAAAAGAAGCGCGCGATCGACACACTCTGCGCCGACTGGCGCAAGGGCAAGGTTCTGACGCGCATCTGTCCGAATCGGGGACGTGATATCGCCGCCAAATTTTTCGGCTTTCGTGACATCTACGCCGATTACGAACTCTTCATCCACCTCCACACCAAGCGCTCGCCGCATGGCGGCGAGGCATTGGCGCGCTGGCGCGACTATCTCCTCGACAATCTGCTTGGGTCGGAGGCCATCGCCCGCTCAATTCTGTCGCTTTTCGACGATCCCAGGCTGGGCGTCGTCTTTCCCCAGCATCTTTTCGAACTGCGCGGCATTTTGAATTGGGGCTACGACTATGATCTGGCGCGAAACCTTCTGAAGCGGATCAACGTCGAGATCGATAAGAATCTCACGCTCGAATTTCCCTCCGGCTCGATGT